>JAZSLD010000166.1:0-5382 GCA_045535195.1 Clostridia bacterium
CTGATTGGTGTATAATACCTTTAAGAAGATAAACTCCAAAGGAGGTTTTATATATGAAAATGATTATAAAAGGCGGCAGGGTTATCGACCCTGCAAACGGCATTGACGCCGTTGCCGATATATTGATAAAAGACGGCATTATCGCCGCAATCGGCAAAGACATATCAGCCGATGATGCCGAAGTAATAAACGCTGAGGGTAATATCGTTGTGCCCGGTCTTGTGGATATGCATTGCCACTTGCGTGAGCCCGGCTTTGAGCATAAAGAGGATATTGCAAGCGGCACAAAAAGCGCAGTTGCCGGCGGCTTTACGTCCGTTGCGTGTATGCCCAACACCAATCCCACTATAGACAATGCCGAAACTATTGAATATATATTAAACCGTGCCAAAGAGGCTGATATGGCAAATGTTTTCCCAATCGGATCTATCACAAAAGGTCTTGGCGGCACAGAGCCTACCGACATTGCCGAACTTAAAAATGCAGGTGCGGTTGCAATCTCTGACGACGGCAGACCTGTTGAAAATTCTGCAATAATGCTTGCCGCTATGAAAAAGGCAGAAGAGTTGGGCGTTATGGTAATATCGCATTGTGAGGATATTTCCATCGGTAAAGGCGATATGAACGAGGGCGCACTTGCCGAGAGCCTTGGTTACGAGGGCATTTCCCCTGCGGCAGAGGAAGTTATGGTATCACGTGATTCTATACTTTCAGAACAGTACAAACTGCCCATACACATTGCACACGTAAGCACACGCAGGTCGGTTGATATTATCCGCCGTGCCAAGAAAAAAGGCGCGCCTATCACTTGTGAAACGTGTCCGCACTATTTTTCATTAACAGAGGACGCCGTTAAACTCTATGGCGCAAATGCTAAAATGAACCCCCCCTTGCGTGGCTCTGACGATGTTGCGGCTATTATAGAAGGTCTTGCAGACGGCACTATTGACGTTATCGCAACCGACCATGCACCGCATCATGCTGACGAGAAAAATCAAGGCTTTTCAAAAGCACCCAACGGCATAGTCGGTCTTGAAACGGCATTTGCTTTAGGTTACACATATCTGGTTGAAAAAGGTCATCTTTCGCTTTCTCAACTTATTGAAAAAATGAGCCACGCTCCAAGTAAGATACTTGGCATAAACAGAGGAACATTAAGTATAGACGCTCCTGCTGATATCGCTATATTTGATATCAACAAAAGTTACAAAGTGTCAACTGCAGATTTCCTTTCAAAAAGCAAAAATTCGCCTTTTGACGGATTTGAACTTACAGGTGCGCTGCTTTATTCAATAGTTGGCGGCAAAGTAGCACTTCGTTGCGGCGAGGCTTTATGGAAGGCGTACTTTAATTAAAAGTTTGTTATGTTAAAAGGTGGTTTGTTAAATGTATCAGATAATTGCAGATATATTTAAATACGGCTTTGTTATAGTGGTGTATATGTTTATCTACAGCGTTATTAAACTTATATACTTAGATATTACAGATACACGCAGAATAGAAAATTCCTTAGACGGCGCCATAGCGTATCTTAAAACCATCACACTTTCAAAAGACCTTGATTTTAAGGTGTTCGACAGTTACGGAATAAAAGAAAACACTATTATCGGCAGAAACAAAAAGTGTGATATTTACATCAAAGACCCGTTTATGTCTAAGGAAAACACCCTTATATATATTCAGGAAGGCAAGTTTTACATTAAGGATTTGGGCAGTACAAACGGCACATTTGTAAACGGCAAACAACTGCTTGAAAAACCTGCAAAACTTAAAGACAGCGACAAAGTGACAATCGGCAATATAGACTTTTTGTTTGTAGACCCGTTTGCTCTGGAGGGTAAGTTATGAGTAAAATCAGACTCCGCCCTGTGATTTACCTGCTTTTGCTTAACCTTATGGGGTTTGCACTTTTGTTTTTGTATAAAACCCCGCACGATGTAAACATCATATATGCAGGGCTTATGGTGCTAACCGTCAATATCGGCATATACTGCCTTATGTATTTTCTGGATATGGGCGACGTGTATATGTTTTTAATGGTGTCAATCCTTGTAAGCATAGGCACTATTATGCTTATACGCATAGATACAGAGTACGGCTTTAATCAGGTGTTCTGGTTTTGCATAGGTATTATAGTGTTTTTGGCGTCGTACCTTGTTTTCAGGCTGTTTAAGCATTGGGACAAACTGCTTATGTTTTATATGGCGGTTTCGTTTATATTGTTTGTTGCCACGCTGGTATTTGGTGAATCGCGCGGCGGCTCACGCAACTGGATAAGCATTGGCGGCAGAACCATACAGCCGGCAGAGTTTATAAAAATATCGTATATATTTGCGCTTGCGTGCTTTTTTACTATGGATAACGATAAGTGGAAAATCCTATCCGGCGAAGTTTGGGGAAACCCTAAAAAAGACATAGCAATGAACGTGTTTGTGTATATGTGTCTTGGCTTTTTGCTTTTGCAGAAAGAGTGGGGCACAGCGGTAGTATTCTTCCTGACGTTCTATACTATGATGTTTTTGTATGATACTTCAAAACGACTTATGCTGATTAACTTAGGTCTGGCGCTTACGGGCGCAGTTGGCGGTTATTTTTTGACCAGTCATATTAAATCAAGAGTCGTCACATGGCTCGACCCATGGGCAGACGCCAGCAACAAGGGATTTCAGATAACGCAGTCGCTTTTTGCAATCACTTCGGGCGGATATTTCGGCTCGGGGCTCGGCAACGGTACTCCGCATTTAATTCCCGAGGTGCACTCTGATTTTATCTTTTCCGCTATTTGCGAGGAAATGGGTATATTTACGGGTATTGCCATTATTATGATATACTTTATATACTCGTACCGTGGATTTAAAATTGGTTTAAAAGTAAGCAACAACTTTTTAAAAGCGCTTACGTTTGGTCTGGTTATAAGTTTTGCGTTCCAGACGTTTATAATAGTTGGCGGTGTTATAAAACTTATCCCGCTTACGGGCATAACAATGCCGTTTGTAAGTTACGGCGGCAGTTCTATGGTTTCGTGCTGTATTATGACGGGAATTTTAACCGCTGTTTCGTATTTAGAGAGAAAAAGGTAAAAATATATAGTGTTAAAATTGGAGGAATTAATATGAAGAAAAGTTCAGATACAATGGTGTTTTTGCATATTTGTGATTATTCGGCACCTTATAAAGGTAATTTTATAAAATCTCTTGAATCTTTGGAAACTATAGAAAATGTAAAAAATGTATATTTATTTTCGTACAGAGCAAATGCCAATAAATCGGTTGAGTGGATAAATGCTCTTAATGAGAACGAAACAGTTGCGTATATACAAGAGGAGAATATATTAAAAAACATCTTTTTACTTAAACGCATTTTAAAAGAACATAAAGTTACGCATATATTCCGTCATTTTTATGATATTAAAATTGATGCTATATTGAAAGTTGTATGTTATAATAAGCCTGTTGTAAGATTTTGTCATGGTATGTATGCAAAGGTGAATAGAACAGGTATAATGCATCGTGTAAGAAGTTTCTTGTGGGGGAAAGACTTGTTGATAGGAGTTAGTGAAGCGGTATCAGAGAGTTATAGGCAGAGTTTTAAAAATGTTAATATACATACCGTGGATAATGCAATATTTTTTGACCGACTTGATGTTGTGGATGAGTTTCAAAAGCAAAACAAAGTATCTCTTATGTGTATGGGGTATAATATAAAAACCAAAGGAACCGATATTGCTATAAAAATGGCGCAGAAATTGCATGAGAATTATGATTTCGTTTTAAATGTAGTGGTTGCGGCAAATTGCGAAGAACTTGAAAACTATTTGAAATCTGCTTTTGATAAAATCCCCGAATGGCTTAATATTCTTCCTCCTATTGAAAATGTTGCTACCTATTTTAATGCTAATGATATTTTCCTCAGCCCTTCGCGCTCGGAGGCTTTTGGGTATGCCGTGGTAGAGGCTGCATATTGTAAAAACAGTATTGTGGCAAGTAAAACAGGTGGACAGGGCGAACTGAAAATTGATGGCGTATATTGGTTTGAAAGTGAAAATATAGAAGAGTTTTATAAAAAAACAGAAATGGCGATTCGTGAACTTAACTCTGAAGAAAAAATGATGCAGAAAGAACTCGTTGTAAAATCAGTTCAAAAGACATATTCACTTGATGAATGGAGAAACAACGTCATAAATTTAGTTTTAAATAAATAAAAATGAAACGGCAAAACAGAATTATCTGTTTTGCCGTTTTTATTTTACCTTTTTTTATGCAAAAGCCTTGCATAAAAACTGTTTTTTGTGTATAATGAAAAATGAATTATTGTGGATATTTATGCCCGATAAGGAGGGGTATCCGTGACAGTTGGCATATACACTAACCAACGCAAAGACAAAGACCTTGAAATAACTAACCGTGTGGCGCAGTTTTTAAAAGACAAATGCACCGTGGCTTTGTTGTGCGATTTTGCCTCGTTTGAGGATATGTGCAAAAATGTCGATTCGTTGATAGTTCTTGGCGGTGACGGCACACTTTTACGTGTTGCAAGAATAGCCAGTGCGTTTGACCTGCCAATACTCGGCATAAATCTTGGCACAATAGGTTTTATGGCAGAGGTTGAAAAAGATAAAATAGAGGACTGCCTTACCAGATTTTTAGCAGGTGATTACAGCATCGAACAGCGTTTTATGATTAATGCTTCTGTTGTGCGTGACGGCGAAACCATTGCCGATTACGATGCACTTAACGATGTTGTTATTGCGGCGGCATCGTTTAAAAAGGTTGTATCTATGAATTTATACGTAAACGGTGATTTTATCACATCTTACGATGCCGACGGAGTAATTGCGGCAACGCCTACGGGCTCTACTGCGTATTCACTCTCTGCAGGCGGACCTATAACAGACAGCGTTATGGAACTTATGCTTATAACACCAATTTGTCCGCACACATTATCTTCAAGACCGCTTATTCTTCCGCCCGACAAAACTGTTATGGTTGAAATTGTAAAAGACCGTGAGCACGCTGCGCAGATAACTGCCGACGGACGTGAGGGCGAAAAACTTTGCATAGGCGATAAAGTTGTTATTACTGCATCTAAGCGCAAAACAAAACTTATCCGTGTAAACGGAATGAATTTTTATGAGATACTCAGAAAGAAAATGAGTGATTAAAAGGAATGAATGCATATGTCTAAACTTGAAAGACACGAGAGGATTTTAAACCTTATTGCACACAACGATATATCTACACAGACAGAACTTACGGACAGGCTTGTTGCGGCAGGATATAACGTAACTCAGGCAACAGTTTCGCGTGATTTGCAGGAGTTGCGAATTGTTAAAACAGTAAGCGACCGTGGCGTATACAGGTACGAAGCGCCTAAAGAGGACAC
>JAZSLD010000012.1:0-11305 GCA_045535195.1 Clostridia bacterium
GATGCAACAGTAATCATAAAACCGTCTTCACGAGGTACGCCGTTAATCTTGCCTCCAAGACCAACAACAATGCTTCTAAGTGCTCTGTCGTTCATATCCATAACGCGTTTAAAAACGATTTTAGTTGTATCAATATTCAGTAAATTTCCCTGTTTTATATGATTGTCCAGAAGTGCTGCAAGTAAATTGTGTGCAGCGGTAATAGCGTGCATATCACCGGTAAAATGAAGATTTATATCTTCCATAGGCACAACCTGCGAATATCCGCCGCCGGCAGCACCGCCTTTTACACCCATAACCGGACCAAGAGAAGGTTCGCGAAGCGCAATGGCGCAGTTTTTGCCGATTTTATTCATGGCTTGTCCAAGGCCCACAGTAATAGTTGTTTTACCTTCACCTGCAGGTGTAGGATTAATAGCGGTTACAAGAACAAGTTTTCCGTCTTTTTTATCTTTAACTTTATCGTATGTGGCAGCAGAAATCTTAGCCTTGTATTTGCCGTAATACTCAATATCATCTTCACCAAGACCAAGTTTTTCTGCAATCTGACCTATGTGAAGCATCTTCGCTTCCTGAGCAATTTCAATATCTGTTTTCATAATTTTGTCCCCCAACATTATTATTAAATTAAAATACAAATCGCTTTTGCGGAAATTCCTTCCCCACAACCTTCAAAACCGAGTTTTTCGGTGGTTGTGGCTTTAACGCTTACATTTTCAACTTTAATACCTAAAGTTGATGCAATGTTCTCGCGCATTTTTTCTATATGCGGAGCCATTTTCGGCGATTGAGCAACTATAATCGAGTCGATATTGCCAATCGTGTAGCCGCTATCTTTAATTAATTTACCAACATGCGCCAACAATTCGATACTGGATATGCCTTTATACTTAGAATCAGTATCCGGAAAATGTTTTCCTATGTCCCCAAGCGCAGCAGCACCCAAAAGTGAATCCATTATCGCATGCAAAAGTACATCGGCATCAGAATGCCCTAAAAGACCATATTCATACTCAATTTTAACACCACCGATTATTAAATCCCGGTCAGCAACAAGTCTATGAACATCATAACCCAACCCGATTCTCATATCAGCCACCAAGCAATCCCTTCATAATAAATATATCCTGCGGTGAAGTGATTTTAATATTCTCGTACTTACCTTCAATCATTTTAACTTTATATCCCGCTTTTTCCGCAAGGTAACAATCATCTGTTGCGAAAGTGTCTGCATTGGTATGCAGATTAACAATAACATCTTTTTTAAAAACCTGCGGTGTTTGCACTTGCCAAAGTTTTTCCCTATCCGCTGTATATTCAATTACACCTTCGGCATCTACAACTTTAACAGTATCTTTCATTTTAACACCTGCTGCAGCACAGCCGAACTCGCACGCGGCATCTATACATTTTGTAATAGTTGCTACATCAATTAAAGGTCTGGCACCGTCGTGTATAGCAACTATATCAACATCATCACCAAGTTCTTTTAAGCCATTAAATACAGATTCCTGTCTTGTTGAGCCACCGCAAACAATTTTGGTTACTTTGTTAAAACTAAAATCTTCGATAAGGTCTTTGCAATAAACTAAATACTCAGGCAAAGTGACAATAATAATTTCGTCAATATCACTACAGTTTGAAATCGCATTAATGGTATACGCAATTATCGGTTTACCAAGTACTTCAATAAATTGCTTCGGTATATCTGAGTTCATTCTGTTGCCTGTTCCTCCGGCAACTATTACAGCCGCAGTTTTAACACGATTTCTGCCCATAGCCCCTCCGTTAAATATTCAAAAACCTGCTTGTTTCACCTTTAAGGTTATCACGGTCACACACGGTATTGAATCTAACAAATTTATTTTTAAGTTCCTTTAATGATTTTGGAATTCTTATATTTCCTTTGTCTGAAAGCATCTGCAATAACTGGAACTCATCTTTTCCCTCAAGTTCTTTTTTACCAACCAAAGCAGAAAGAACGCTGCTGTTAAACTTAAATGGATTAGCAGTAGATGCAATAACAGTTTTGGTAGTGTCGCCTGTTTCTGCAACATAACGGTTATATGCATAAACACCAACTGCAGTATGAGTATCAACAATATAATCAAATTTATCGTGTGTGTTTTTTATAGTTTCGATTGTTGTATCATCATCACAGCAACATGCATAAAAATTATCTTTTATGATAGATTTAAGTGTATCGTTGACTTCATAACGTCCTTCATCAGAAAGTTTTTTCATATATTCAGATACCAGTGCACTGTCGCCCTCTGTAGCATGGAAAAGAAATCTTTCCAGATTGCTTGAAATCAATATATCCATAGAAGGCGAAACAGTAGTTTCAAAATTACGGTTTCTGTCGTAAACGCCGGTATTAATAAAATCAGTAAGTACATTATTAATATTTGATGCACAAATAAGCTTGCCTACAGGCAATCCCATACATTTAGCATAGTATGCCGCTAAAATATTACCAAAGTTACCGGTAGGAACACAGATGTTTATTTTATCACCTGCGTTGATTTCGCCATTTCTGAGTAAATCACAGTATGAGGCAAAATAATATACTATCTGCGGAGCAAGTCTTCCCCAGTTGATAGAGTTGGCAGATGAAAAAGCAAAACCTTTTTCAGCAATTGCATCACCGAAGGAATTATCGGTAAATATCTTTTTAACACCTGTCTGTGCATCGTCAAAATTACCCTTAACCGCAACAACATCTACATTATTGCCTTCCTGAGTTGTCATCTGCAGTTTTTGGATTTCAGAAACACCGTTATCAGGATAGAAAACCTGAATGCGTGTGCCGGGAACATTTTTAAAACCTTCCAGTGCAGCCTTTCCGGTATCTCCAGATGTAGCAACTAAAATTACTACCTCTTTATCTTCGCCGGTCTTTTTGATTGCTCTGGTAAGAAGATGCGGAAGTATCTGCAGCGCCATATCTTTAAAAGCACAAGTCGGGCCATGCCAAAGTTCTAAAATATATGTACTGTCATCAAGTTTATAAACAGGCGCGATAGAATCGGTTTCAAATTTTTCTTTTGTATATGCTCCTGTTGTACATTCAACCAATTCTTCGTGAGAATAATCAGTTAAAAACATTCCCAAAATTTCCGCAGCGAGGTCTGTGTAAGACAACTTTGACAATTTTTCGATTTCTTCAATGCTAAGTTGCACTTTGCTCATTGGAACGAACAAACCGCCGTCTGACGCAATTCCGTTTTTAATAGCATATGATGCGGACACATTAGAAATTCCGCCTCTGGTACTTTGATAATTCATGATTTAAATCCTCCGTAAAACTACAATATGTTTATTATACTACGTAAAAAAATATACAGAAAAAGTGAAGCAAACTTGCAATAACGGTAAATATGTGAAATACACTGTGTATATATTTTTTTGTTTTACCTATATGATAAAGCAATGCTCCGATTGTATATGCAATACCACCGGCAACAAGAAATACCATGCCGCCCGTTCCTATTGCTTGATAAACCTGCTTAATGGTGAAAATAACGCACCAACCCATTATTATATATCCCGCCATTGAAATTTTGGAAAATGCATCGAGGTCAATGGCATTTAACACTATTCCTATAACCGTCATACCCCAGATAATACCGAATATCACCCAGCCAAGTGCGACACTACTTTCTCTGAGTACACACAAAGAGATGGGAGTATACGTTCCGGCTATAAGCAAAAAAATAGAACAGTGGTCAATAATCTGGAATACACGTTTTGCATTAAGTTCGGGCTTCAATCCGTGGTAAATGCTAGACATCGTATAAAGCAGTATCATGGTAAAACCGAATATACTGCTACTTACCACAGAATAAGCATCACCATAAAGCGCAGCCCTTACAACACACAACACCAATGCGACAATACCAACAGCACCGCCAACTATGTGCGTAACCATATTCATAATCTCCTCTCCTCTTGTATAAGGCGGGAGAATTCTGTCTTTTAATTTCGTGCGATTCATAAAGAGGCCTCCAATCCATTATTATAATTATAGTATGTTTACTGATAAAAGTCAAGAAAAACAAGTTTGAGAAAACACATAATATTGATTAGAAATAAAAATCAAAAAAGGTGCGGAAATACCGCACCTTTTTTGATTAATGATTGTTTCTTACAGGAGTCTTATCTTTAAATAAAAGTGTGATACTCCAAATACCGGCAATACCTACTATTGTGTAAACTATTCTTGAAATGAGTGCTCCCTGCCCTCCAAAAAGTGCGGCAACAACGTCAAATCCGAATACACCTATACACAACCAGTTTAATGCACCGATGATTACAATAATAAGTGCTGTATTGTCTAACATTAAAACCACTCCTTCAAAAAAGATTTGCCCGATTACAGTTTATGCAGATACAAAAGTTTTAAACATGAAATTTTTATGAAAATTATTGACACGTCAAATGGCAAGTGCTAGAATATTTTAATACGTTAAGTATTAAAATTATTATACAGAAAGGCGGCGTTGGTTATATTATGCTGAAAAAAATTGCTCCATATGCTAAAAAGCATGCTGTTTTTGCCGTTTTAGGGCCTTTAACCATAGCATTAGAAGTACTGCTTGAAATACAGATACCAAAACTTATGTCAGAAATAGTAGATATTGGTATAACAAACTCTGACATACCTTTCATTTTAAAAACCGGTGGTATGATGGTACTTATGGCATTGGCTTCATTGCTTTTTGGCGGAATATCAGCAATTTGTTCTTCAATTGCAGCAATGGGCTTTGGTGCCGAACTGAGAAAAGGTATTTTTAACAAACTGCAAAGTTTTTCGTTCGGCAACATTGATAAATTTTCCACTGCTTCACTTATAACAAGAATAACAACCGACGTAAACAACGCACAGCAGGCATATATGATGATTATTCGTATGATGGTGCGTTCGCCCGTTATGCTTGTAAGTGCTACTTATATGGCATTCACCATAAATTCCAGCCTGGTAGTTGTATTCCTTACTGCTATACCGATTTTGGCAGTTGGAATGGTACTTATCGCTGTTAATGCCTTTCCAAAGTTCGGCATAATGATGAAAAAGTATGACGCAATCAACTCAACTATTCAGGAAAACCTTACCGCTATACGTGTTGTAAAAGCATTTGTGCGTGACAAACACGAAAAACTTAAATTTAAAGTTGCTAACGAAGGATTGAGAGACACCTCCATAGCAGCAGAAAAAATCACTATACTTTCCAACCCGCTGATGCAACTTACTATGTACAGTTGTATTATAGCCATACTTTGGTTTGGCGGAAATATGATAGTAGTCGGTGATATGCAGACGGGTGAACTCATAGGATTTGTATCATATGTAACACAAATACTCATGTCGCTCATGATGATTTCAATGGCGTTCATAATGCTTACCACTTCTAAAGCATCAATATCCAGAATTAATGAAGTATTATCGGAAGAAAGCGATATTAAAGACGATATTGCATCTGAAGAAACTGAAGTAATCAATGGTGATATTGAGTTTAAAAACGTATGCTTTAAATACGATGTAAACGGCGAAGAGGATACTCTTAAAAACATCAACTTTACCATTAAATCCGGTGAAACCGTTGGTATATTGGGCGGCACAGGTTCTGCAAAAACCACTCTTGTTCAACTAATCCCTCGTCTGTACGATGTTACAGAAGGAAGTGTGTTTGTTGGCGAAAAAGATGTGCGTGAATACAGACTGGAAACTTTGCGAAATGCTGTTTCAATGGTTTTACAGAAAAATGTTTTGTTTTCAGGTACTATAAAAGATAACCTTAAATGGGGTAACGAAAATGCAACTGACGAAGAAATAATCAAAGCATGCAAAGACGCTCAGGCATATGATTTTATAATGTCATTCCCCAACGGCTTTGATACACTCTTAGGTCAGGGCGGCGTTAATGTATCAGGTGGTCAAAAGCAGCGATTATGTATTGCAAGAGCACTTATTAAAAAACCAAAAATTATTATTCTTGATGATAGCACAAGCGCAGTAGATACAGCAACAGATTCAAAAATCCGTGATGCATTTGCCGAAAATTTGAAAGATACTACTACAATTATTATCGCACAAAGAATTACCTCAATATGTGAGGCAGATAAAATTATCGTTCTTGATAATGGTGAGATATCTGATATAGGCAATCATCAGTATTTGCTTGAGCACAACGAAATCTACCGCGATGTATACAACGCACAGCAGAAAGGAGTTGATGAGTATGCCTCCCATGCGTAACAGAAGTTTTGCAAAACCAAAAGACGCCGCTTCGGCTTTTAAGCGCGTAATGGGTTATATGTTTGCCAATAAAGTTCTGCTTATAGTAGTTACCATACTCGTACTCATAAGTTCTGCTGCCGGGGTTGCAGGAACTTATATGCTCAAACCAATTATAAACGATTACATTATACCTATAATCGGTAAAGAACCAAACCTGCAGTTATTTATACCTTTTATTAAAATTTTGGCATTCACAGCAATTATCTATTTAATGGGCGCACTTTCCAATTACGGATACAGCCTTATAATGACAAAAGTAACTAATAATACATTATTTGCAATCCGAACAGATTTATTTAATAAGATGCAGGATTTGCCGATCAAATATTACGACACACATCTGCACGGCGATATGATGAGTTTATATACCAATGATATTGATACATTACGTGTGGCTATGTCTAACGGTTTTACTCATCTTATTTCATCAACCATAACTGTAACAAGTACATTTATAATGATGGTGATAATCAGTCCATTACTTACACTATTCATTATTGCTATGCTTTTTGTAATGTTTTTTATAATTAAATTTATTGGAAAACGTAGTGCAATGTTTTTTAAAAAGCAACAAGCAGCAGTTGGAAAAGTTAACGGTTATGCCGAAGAGATGATAACAGGACTTAAAGTAATTAAAGTTTTTTGCCGTGAAGAAAAGATAAAAGATGAATTCAACGAAATTAACGAAGATTTGAGAAAATCGGCAACGCTTGCAAATATATTTGCTACCATCATGATGCCTATTATGGGCAATCTCTCTTATTTTAATTACGCTGTAACCGCTGCTGCAGGCTCGGTTTTGGTTATAAACGGCATTATGGATGTTGGTTCTATTGCATCTTTTTTACAGTATACACGCTCATTTTCTCAGCCCATCACACAGATTTCCCAGCAGTTTAATTCTATCTTAGCAGCACTTGCAGGTGCTGAAAGAATTTTTGCTTTGATAGATGAAAGTGCAGAAACTGATGAGGGGTATGTAAAACTTGTAAACATTAAAGCGGATGCTGACGATATTATTGAAACCGACGCACATACCGGTCACTGGGCATGGAAGCACAAGCATAGCGACGGCAGTACTACTTATGTTCCGGTTAAAGGTGAAGTCACACTGGAAAATGTAACTTTTAGTTATGACGGCAAAAAAGACGTGTTAAAAAATGTTTCTTTAACAGCCAAACCTTCGCAAAAGATTGCGTTTGTAGGTTCTACAGGAGCAGGTAAAACAACTATCACAAATCTCATCAACAGATTTTATGATGTTGAACACGGCAAAATCAGGTATGATGGCATAAATATACAAAAAATTCAGAAAGATGATTTACGGCGTTCTATGGCAGTTGTACTGCAGGATACACACCTATTTACCGGTACAGTAATGGAAAATATCCGCTACGGAAAACTCGACGCAACTGATGAAGAAGTTATTGCGGCTGCAAAATTTGCAAATGCACATTCATTCATTGAACACCTGCCAAATAAATACAACACAATGCTTACATCTGACGGAGCAAATCTAAGTCAGGGACAACGTCAACTTCTGGCTATTGCACGTACTGCTGTTGCTGATCCTCCGGTTCTTATTCTCGACGAGGCAACAAGTTCTATTGATACCAGAACAGAGTCACTTATCGAAAAAGGTATGGATAAACTTATGGAAGGCAGAACAGTATTTGTTATTGCACACAGGCTTTCAACCGTAAGAAATTCCGATTGCATTATAGTCCTTGAAGCCGGCGAAATAATCGAACGTGGAAATCACGAAGAATTACTTGCTTTAAAAGGTAAATATTATCAGTTGTATACAGGTCAGTTTGAACTTGAATAAAATTAGAAAAACGGTTATGGAATTTCCCATAACCGTTTTAAATTATTATGAATATCTGCCTCTTGTACGGTGATTTTTAATCACTTTGTTTTTGAATGTGTCTTTTGTCATTATCCAATCAGTACACATAAGTTCTTTATCTTCCATAAAAACATCTTCAGATTCAAATTGGTCTTCAATGTCATTGATTACATCTTCAAGATTGCCATATTTGTAAAGTTGTTTATATGTCGGATGCTTGTACGGATTAACGTAGTATCTTAAAAGCCTGATATACAAAAACGCCAGTAAAGCAAAGCCGAGTATCATAATTGCAATATCTGTATTTTCAATCTCCATTTCTATATTGCGGCTATCAAACATAAATTCGTTCATAGTTATCTCCGTGCCATTGGCAGTAAGTTTTGAAATATCTGATTTTATGACCTCAGCCGGCTGAAGAAATATTCCGGTAAGCACGTTATCGGGATTTGGCATTGTATCTCCGTAATGCATAACAGGAACAGCATTATCCCCTATTTTTCCCATATACACGCTGCACAGAACATACTCTACCATTTCTTTTGTCTGTGGGTCTTCAATTTCTGTGGTGTACTTAACTCCTATATCTTCAAAACTGTCAAATTTTACGTTGAATCTGTACTTATCACCGTCATGATAACTTGTATCAAAAAATGCATAAGATGGTATCGTTTTATCTGCACGTTTCTTCATAACGATTTCTTCGTTTAAAGTAACAGTTTGGGTAGTGCTTATAAAATTTTCAACATCCAAATCATACGGTCCGTGTAATTTGCCGATAATAAAAGGCATAGCGCGCATCATATATAAAATATAAATCGCTGTTACAATAAGGTTGATTATTAAAAATTTGCGTCTGCCACGTACCATTCCATTATAAAGTATTTTTCCTTTTCTGATGTCTTTCAAAATATATCACCTTTCATATTCATTATATACTTCTCGTTTGGGAATTCCACGTTCCTCAGCCGCCTTTTTAATAGCCTCTTTTTTTGTGTATCCTTCTTCAATAAGCCTGTCCACATGAACTTTAACCGGAACTGACAAAGCAATCTCCTGCTCTGCCTGTTGTTTAACACTTTTATCAAACCCTTCAACCACAAGCACAAATTCGCCTTTCGGTTCTTCTTCCTTATAAAGTTCAGTAGCATCAGATAAAGTGGTTCTTACTATAGATTCATGTATTTTTGTAAGTTCTTTTATAATTGCAATCTTTCTGTTTCCAAATTTATCATACAAATCTTTTAAAGTCCGCTTAAGCCTGTGCGGTGCCTCATAAAATATAAGTGTATGTTCATCTGTGGAAATTTGTGATAATGCTTCATCACGTTCGCTTTTGGCTACCGGAAGAAACCCCTCGAAAGCAAAACGACGTGTTGAAAGTCCTGATACAATCAAAGCATTAATACCGGCAACAGCGCCCGGCAGAGAAATTACTTCAATGTCATTTTCAATACAAAGTTTTACTAAATCCTCTCCTGGGTCTGATATAGCCGGAGTACCCGCATCTGTTACCAAAGCAATATTTTTTCCGCCGAGTAAATCCTCTATCAGACTTTGCCCTTTTGAAGCTTTGTTATGTTCGTGATAACTTATAAGTTTTTTGCTTATTTCAAGTCTGTTTAAAAGTTTTAAAGTATGCCTTGTATCTTCACACGCAATTAAATCAACAGATTTTAAAACTTCTACAGCACGGTATGTAATATCATCAAGATTGCCAATAGGTGTAGCACAAAGATATAAAATTCCTTTTTCCACTTTACCCCTCCTTGCGCACATAAATGGATTTTTCAAATTTCAAAGAAGCGTTTCCGCCAGCCAATCCCTCAAGCAAAAACAAATTCGGCGCTGCATCGGCATACGGATATACCATTTGAATGCGTTTAGGCTCAATTGAATATTTGCGCAAAGCACATATAACATCTGCCAATCTGTCGCAACGATGTACCATATAAATTTTGCCGCCGTATTTCAATAATTTTGATGAAATTTTTGCAATGTCATCAATAGTAATTAACACTTCGTGACGTGCTATTGTTTTTGTATCAGTATCGTTTGTAAAACCTGAGCCGTTTATCATATAAGGTGGATTGCAGGTGATTACGTCTATACTGTTATGCTCAAAATAATTAAGAGCATTTTTAACATCATCATTTATAAAATCCACTCTGTCGTTAAGTTCGTTTAGTTCCCTGCTTTTCATAGCAAGTTCGTACGGCTTTTTTTGAATTTCAATACCGGTTATGTGCTTTGCTCGTGTCTTGGCGCACAGCAATACGGGGATTATCCCGTTCCCGCTGCATAAATCAACAACGCGTTGATTATATTTGGCAACAGCAAAATCAGACAACAAGACACTATCGGTACCAAAACAAAAACCGTCAGTATCTTGTATAATCTTATATCCGTTTCCTAAATCGTCTGTTCTTTCCATAAATCATACTCCGAATAATTTAGTAATATCAGAAAAAGTTACTATAAGCGCAAAAAGCATAAGTAATGCCAATCCGATAAAGTGTATCATACCCTCACGGTTTTCAGACAACGGCTTTTTGCGTATTTTTTCTATGATTAAAAATAGAATTCTTCCGCCATCAAGCGCAGGCAAAGGAAATAAATTCACAATACCAAGATTGATGGAAATAAGTGCCGCAAGACTCAGCACAGATTCAAATCCAACCTTTGCGGCGGTGTTAATCTCACTTATAATGCCTACCGGTCCCGAAACAGATGACAAAGGTACTGTTCCTGTAATGAGTTGCCAGAAAGATATAAGTACAACTTTAACAACAAAAGCAGACTGGCATAAGGCAATATAAATCACATTACCAATACTTTTATCAAATGCAGCAGGTTTAAAACCATAAAGTGCACTGCCGCCTTCTTCCATAACTTTAGGTGTTACATTAACAGATATTTTTTCGTTATTTCTTTTTAATGTTATCTCTGTTTCAGCACCTTGATTTTGGTATGCAAAAAAAGAAATATCGCTATATGTCCTTATACGTGATGAAAAATTGTCACTTTTCATCTTAATTATCTCATCACCAACACAAATTCCTGCTTCTTCAAAGGCACTTCCTGCAATTACCTCACCAACTGTATTGGAAGGCTGTGCAGGCGATATACCAAATAAAAGCAAAAATATTGTAAGC
>JAZSLD010000010.1:0-8600 GCA_045535195.1 Clostridia bacterium
GATGAAGAGACAGAACAAAAAGTACTCTCTAACATTCGCAAACTGGGTGCTACCTGCATTGTAGTAACCCACAGAAGCACAGCTATTGCAATGTGTGATAAAGCATATTACATATAGTCCGGTGATGCTTCGTTTACAGCGGGCAGATACACCGCTAAATTTTTCAGACATCTTTTGTTAAAAAAAATTATATATTTTTAAGGAGGACTAAAAATGAAAAAAGTTTTAGTATGTGCATTAGCGGCATTATTCTTAATGGCTACTTGCTTAACCGCTTTTGCAGAACCCGTAACAACTACTGCTTATGTTAATAATAAGCTTGTAGTAACCACAACTGTTACTGATGCTACTGACGGCGATATGCTTACATATCTCGCATATGAAGGCGATGCTGCAGCAGCACCTGCTAGCGATGACGATATCGTTTACATCGATCAGCAGACATTCGTAGAAGGTGAAACAACAACATTCTCTTACACAACTGATAAAGACGCTTGGGTAGGTACTGTTGTTAAATCCGGTTCAAGTGCAGCAGATGTTGAAACATATGTTACAACACTTGAAGGTCGTAAGATTACAGTTGTTTTTGCTGGTGCTGATGACGGTAGTGAAGAAATCTTTCTTCCTTTAACTGGCGCAGCATCTATAGTAACTGAACTTACAACCGGCAACAATTGGACAGTTGATGCTGCATATACTGATTATGTATCTGAAAACACAGAAGGTAAATTCGTTATTACAGACGCAGATGCATCATTAGCAGACGGCACAACAATTACAATTACAACTGAAGTACCTTATACCTTTGATCCTGCAGTTACATTAGGAAAAGGTAAATCTTTTGTAACTAAAGACGCTGAAGATAACGACGTTGAAAAACTTACCGTATTTGGTGAAGTTAAAACTGACGTTGCTAGCCCATCTGGCAACTGGGGTGGTATCCTCATTACCAAAGATCCCTCTTCTGCTACAGAAGACAATTTCAAAATTGGTGCTGCTAACGTAACTGCTTACGCAGCAAAAGCAAGAGCCGGTGAAGCAAACGTTTATACATTTGCAGTTCAGTTAGTTAACTATGGTAATTTAGAATTAACAACTGCTCCTCTCTGGGCACGTGTATATTCAGTAGACGATAACGATGATTATGCTTACGGCGAAATCATTGCTTTCAACGAAGTTGTTGCTGACTAATTAAAAATTTAACAGGAGGTATTTATCATGAAATCATATGTTAAACCTGCTCTCGAAGTTATCAGCATGAAAACATCTGAGAACATTGCAGACAATCTTATCAAAACAATCTATACCCAGATGACAACCGGTGATGGTTATACAATTGCAAATGAAACAACCGATATCGGTGCTGCATACGATGAAGGCGCAGATATGGGCGCTACTCTCTCCTAATCGATGAGATATATCATTGCCGAACTCGGTATAGAATTAAATCTTAAATATGATTATGCGAACCGCCGAATGAAGGATTATAAATCCGAGTTCGGCGGAACTCATATACGGATAAATATTGAAGAGGATAACGCTATTGTTTTGCCTGAGTATACTGAGCAAATTCCTTATCAGTTTAAAAACTACTGGCTTAAATTTGCCGACGGCAGTTTTGGTGCGTTCCGCACATTGGTAAATTCTGATTATATAATCTTTTTTGCAAGGTGGAACAAAGACGCTACAGAGGCAACCATAAAAATGGCTGATGTAACACGTTTTGGCGGCAAAAGCATGGAACTGAGAGAATTTTCATATGTTGGTGAAGTACTAAGGTTTATGATGCCTTTTCACAATCGTATGGCACTTCACAGTTCTGCATTAATGCTTGATGATCACGGTGTGGCATTCTCTGCAGTATCAGGCACGGGTAAATCAACCCATGCAAACGCATGGAAACGCCTATTCCCAGACTGTATTGCAATAAACGACGATGCGCCTGTTGTATATAATAACGGCAACGGTTTTCGTCTGTATGGTCAGCCCTGGAGTGGAAAAACTGCTATTAATGCAAACATTTCCGCACCGCTTGATGCAATAGTCTGCCTACATCAGGACAAAACAAACCATATAGAGCAAATCCCACCGAGAAAATCTTTTCCGTTCTTATTGGACGGCACAGTGCCGACTCCGCTTAATGAACGTGAAGAACGCAAAATTTCAATTCTATCCGACGTAATTTCTAATACCAAAATTTATATGCTTGGCTGTCTTCCCGATGATGAAGCCGCCATCATATGCAAAGAAAAAATCTGGAAAGAGATGTGAATCACATGATAAAAAGAATTATTTCTTCAATTTTACTTATAACAGTTGCAATGTGCAGTTGCGTTACTGCCTTTGCCGCTGATGTAAACCTTTCCGATATCGACAGTTCTCACTGGGCTTATGCGGCGGTTGCTGAACTGGTTTCCAAAAAAACTGTAAACGGATATCCTGACGGTACTTTTCGTCCTAACGGCATTGTAACTTATGCCGAGTTTGAAAAGATGATTACCGGCGAATGGAAAGATAACCCCGCACCTATCGACCGTGAAGCAGCACTTGATATGCTTTGGTCATACAGCGGCAAACCCGAAAACTACAGCGCACCCGGCATTATTACAAAACAGATGTCAAACACAAAAGCAGCAGCATGGGGCTATGCTACTGGTCTTATGCAGGGTAACGACGGAATTAATCTCCGTCCTGACGATACACTTACAAGAGCAGAAGCATCTACCCTTATAGTTCGTTCAACAAAGGCTGCTTCAGGCGATTTTTCATTTGCCGCAAGCGCATCTGACGATGTACTCAAACTCATCTGGGATACATACGATATATTCGACAGCGAATACGTACCCACTGAAACTGTAAGTGCTGATGAACTCTGGAATGCCACCAAGAAACTCGGTAATATCAAAAATTCTGATATCAAAGTTACCGAATCAACTGTTGAAGACGCTGCAACACTTCTGTTGTACGCAGCATTGTTCCAGTCAGGAAAATCCACAACAGTTTCTTCTATCGAAGGTGTAACCGACAAATACGGCACAATCGCTAAAATCTATGCCGCTTACGGTTATGAAAACGGCGTTGTTCTCCCTGCTGAGGCTTCAAAGCCTGCCACAAAACGCGATATCGCTCTTATTCTTATACAGACAGATGATTTAATCGGCAGAAACGATATTAAACTCAACAAAAACTTTGCTGAATATCCTGCTAACTACAAAGACTACGCGTTCATTGAGGAAGGTGTTCCAATGGCGGCATATGCCACACCTTTTGACAACGGCGCTAAACCCGTTGACTACTATGACTTTGTAGACAATTTCAAATATGTATTTGAAACTTTTGTTGGCGAAATGGAGAAAAAATGCGGATACGGTGTTGTAGACTTTACACTCATCCCCTCTTTAGTCAGCGAAAATATTAAATCAGAAGCAATTTTAAGAGTTAAGTGCACACTTAAGGGTGCAAACGCATATGACATATTTGGCGCAGGCTACGAAAATGCCGGCAGCGAATTCTATATGGATATACACACAGGCGAGCCTGTAATGAACGTATTTATTCCTACAGACATTGCTAAAGTAGGCAAATTCGTTTGCAATCAGTAATATAAACTAACATTTTAAAAACCTCGGTGAAATTCACCGAGGTTTTTTATTATTCTGTTTTTGAAAGTTCCCTCTCAAGCGCTATTGCAATCTGGTCAGGACACGACGTACCTCTGCCTCTGCAATCTGTACCACGCAGTTTTTGAATTGTTTCACGTGCGTCGGCTCCTTTTAAAAGCGCACATATACCGCCAAGATTACCTGAACAGCCGCCTACAACATTTATTTCTTCTATTTTGCCGTTGCTGTCAACCTCTACTTGTATCTGTTGTGAGCATACGCCCTTTGGATAATACACACCCATCAGTCATTCTCCTTTTTGCTGTCATTTATTATAACGATTTTTCCGTCTGCGCAATCAATGGTTATCTTATCGCCCTCGCTTACATTGCCTGAAAGCATCTCGTCAGACACCAAATCTTCCACCTGCGACTGTATTGCACGTCTTAGCGGTCTTGCTCCGTATACGGGGTCATAGCCCGCATCTGCAAGGTGCGCAACGGCGGCATCTGTAGCCACAGCAGTTATACCTATTGTTTCAAGACGATTTTTGAGGTTTTTAAGCATGATTTTAGTGATGTCCTCAATGTTTTCCCTCGAGAGTTTTTTAAACACTATAATCTCGTCTATACGGTTTAAAAGTTCGGGGCGGAATGCCTTTTTAAGTTCACCGAGAACAGAGGATTTGATTTTTTCGTAATCGTCATTATCGGTACTTTCACTCCCAAAACCGAGCGATGTTGTTTTATCGGTAATAAGTCTTGCACCGATATTAGATGTCATTATAATAACGGTGTTTTTAAAATCAACTCTCCTGCCCTGCGAGTCTGTTAAAATACCGTCCTCTAAAATCTGTAGCAGAATATTAAACACATCGGGGTGCGCTTTTTCAATCTCGTCAAAAAGTACTACGGAATACGGCTTTCTTCTTACCTTCTCGGTAAGTTGACCGCCCTCGTCATATCCAACAAATCCAGGAGGTGAGCCCACAAGTCTTGATACGTTGTGCTTATCCATATACTCACTCATATCAACCCTTATAACGGCATTTTCGTCGCCAAACACGGTTTCTGCAACGGCTTTGCAGAGTTCTGTTTTACCAACACCTGTAGGACCTAAGAATATGAACGAGCCGGTAGGACGTTTCGGGTCTTTAAGACCGGTTCTGCCACGGCGAATTGCTTTAGAAACAGCAACCACAGCCTCGTCCTGCCCCACCACACGCTCATGCAGAATATTATCCATATTCTTTAAACGCTCCTGCTCTTCTTCGGCGAGTTTTTTAACCGGAATTCCCGTCCAGGAAGCGATTATATCACAAATCTCCTCTGCACCAACGGTAAGGTCTGCCTCACTACTCTGCTTATTCCAGCCGTTTTTGCGCTGTTCGAGTTCTTTTTTAAGTTCCTCCACTCTGTCGCGCAGTTGTGCGGCTTTTTCAAATTCTTCGTTTTCTATGGCAACTTTTTTTGCGGCATCGGTCTGCGCAATTTCTGCCTCTATTTCTTTTACTTCGGGTGGCGCAGTATACGCCTTCATTCTTATTTTAGACGACGCTTCGTCTATAAGGTCAATTGCTTTGTCGGGCAAAAATCTGTCTGTGATGTAGCGCTGCGAAAGTTTTGCCGCACTTACTACAGCCTCGTCTGTTATACGAACTTTGTGGTGCGCCTCGTACTTATCACGTATGCCCATAAGGATAGAAATTGTTTCGTCAACAGTAGGCTCGCCAACGGTTATTGGCTGAAATCTGCGTTCAAGCGCAGAGTCTTTTTCGATATTCTTTCTGTATTCGTCTAACGTAGTTGCGCCTATAACCTGCAGTTCGCCACGGGCAAGCAATGGTTTTAAAATATTTGCCGCATCCATTGCACCCTCGGCTGCGCCTGCACCGATAAGTGTATGCACTTCGTCTATAAAGAGGATTATATCGCTGCTTTTTTTAGCGCTGTCGAGCGCTTTTCTTATTCTGTCTTCAAACTCGCCTCTGTATTTTGTTCCTGCAACCATTGATGCAAGGTCTAACGAAAATATCTTTTTGCCTTTCAAAGTTTCGGGCACTTCGCCTGATACAATTTTCTGCGCAAGTCCCTCGGCAATGGCAGTTTTGCCGACACCCGGCTCACCGATTAAGCACGGGTTGTTTTTTGTTCTTCGTGAAAGTATCTGTATAACACGCTCAATCTCTTTATCTCTGCCGACGATGGGGTCAAACTTACCGTCTGCCGCCATTTTTGTAAGGTCGCTTCCAAACGGCTCTAAATCTTTAAGATTTCCGCTTGATTTTCCGTTTGACTCAGGTGCAGACGCACCGCCGAACATCTTACGTGCAATAACATTGGGGTCTGCCTGCTGTGTTCTTATAAGCGACGCCGCAACGCTTTCGCCCTCACGCAGTATTGCCATTAATATATGCTCAGGAAATATAAATTGTGCGCCGGTGCGTTGAGACTCGCTGTAACTAAGTTCAATAACTGTTTTTGTTCTGGGTGTAAGCGGAAGCATACCGTCGGGAACTTTGCCGCTTATAGTAAGGTTCTGTTCGTCTTTTATGTTTTCTATTATATAATCATATGTGATGCCCTCGTCAAGCAGCACCTCGCACGCTTTTGAAGTACCCTCTTTAACCAATGCCGCAAGCAGATGTTCTGTACCCACAAAATTATGACCGAGTTCTGTTGCAATTTCCTGAGAAAGCCTGAGTACATTGCGTGATTTATCTGTAAATCTGCTATTCATAACTATTCCTCCTCATTATTTTTATCAAGTAGAGTTTTGATTATCTCTGCACGCTTTACGTCACGCTGTCCGCTGTTTTCCGTACCGGTTTCCATAATATGCGCAGGCCTGGTAACTACCATAATTTCATTTAATGTACTTGCCGATACATTTTCTATTATTCCCAAAGATGCACCAAAACGTACATTGGAAAGTAAACCCGTAAGTTCTTCGGTACTTATTTTTTTTGCATATTTCATAATCCCGTAAGAACGCATTATTTTATCTTCTAAAGAAACGCCCTTATCCTTTGCAATACGTCTGCGTACCTCACGCTCTTTAGCAATAATCTGATTAACCACATCTGTTACATTCTGTGCAAGTTCTGTTTCGGATTTACCCAGAGTGGTCTGGTTGGAAATTTGAAAAACATAGCCGCTGGATTTAGTGCCCTCGCCATACATACCACGCACGGTAACGCCGAGTTTGCCTACTGCCGCAAACAGATTGTCTGCCATACGTGCCATACAAAGTGCCGGCAGATGCAGCATAAACGATAACCTCATACCCGTACCTACGTTTGTGGGGCATGCCGTTAAGTGGCCGTATTTTCTGTGAAATGCATACTGTACAGTTTCGCCGAGGAAATCGTCTATCTTGCTTATAAGGTTATATGCCTTTTCGCTTTCTTCACCTGCATATATGCATTGCAGACGGATATGGTCTTCCTCGTTTATCATAATGGCAACGGCTTCGTCTTCGCTTAAAAACACCGCTTTTTTTGCAGGTTCTTTAAGCATCTGGGGGCTTATAAAATGTTCTTCCATAAGTCGCTGACGCTCAACATCGGTTATATCGCTTAAACGGATAAGTTTGAATTTATAGTTGAGTTTGGAAAGCGCCTCTTCAACCGTTGAAATAACCTTTTGTGCGTCTTCGTCACTCATACAGTTAGGAAAAGGAATACCTTTTAAATTTCTGGCAAGACGTACACGTGTACTTAAAACAATATCGTCCTGAAAACCTTCGCCGCAGTACCATTTAGCCATCTGCCCTATCCCCTTTCTCAATCGCTTTTATGCTGTCACGCAGTTTTGCCGCATCTTCGTACTTTTCTTCTAAAATCGCTTTTTGCAGTTCGGATTTCAACTTGCTGATTTCGTTCTGCTTTTTAATTTCTTCGCTGTCGGGGCCAGAGATTTTTCCGCTATGAACGATAGCGCCCTGTGTGCGTTGCATCATAATTTCTACTGCCTCGGCAAAAACGTCATAGCATTTATCGCACCCTAAAAGTCCGGTTGAATTAAATCTTTTAAAATCTATGCCGCATTCGGGACATTTTAATAAATTATCTGCAGAAGATTTGTTTCCCGACAATGCAAAAAACTGATTTAAAATACTGTTTACATTCATTCCGTCGCCGAATATATCGGAATATTTTTCGGCAAAGCCAAGTTCATGTGCGCAATCACTGCAAAGATGCAGTTCAGTGGTTTTTCCGTTAGAAAATGTTTTGCAATGAAAAGTTGCTTCTTTATTTTTACAATGAGTACACAGCATACAAATCACCCCTTAAATCAAATTAATAAGAATATTTTTAAATATGGTAGAACGTATACGATTTTTAAATTCACCGTCGTTAATCTCACGCAGAGCGCTGCTGCCACAAGATGCTAGCATAAGTTTTGCCTCCCTTGCGGTGATGATTTCGCTTCCGTAAAGATTTTTTACAATCGCCTCCATAGTCATAATATCAAGATTATCGCCAATGCTGTTTAGCACGTGCATTATAATATTATTACCGCTGTCACGGCTGACACGTGTAATCTTGATATATCCGCCACCGCCTCTGCGGCTTTCTACACTGTAACCACGCTCCGTTGTAAAGCGGGTTGATATTACGTAATTAATCTGCGACGGCACACATTTAAAATAGTTTGCCAGTTCGTTACGCTTTAACTCTATACTTTCGTCCTCGGCAAGCATATCTCTTATAAAGCGCTCTATTGTATCACTTATCTTCATACTTACCACCTCTTCTCTGGCATTTGACCAAAAACATCAAATTTTGACTTTGACTTTCTTTGACTTTCAACCGCATTATACAACTCTTTTTCCTTTTTGTCAAGCATTATTTTAAATTTTTTTCAGAAAAACATGTAATTTTTTCAATTGAAAATTTGTGAAAAATGCAAAAAATTTTTTTACATAAAATTACAAAAAATATTTAAAATTTAGAATAAAGTTATCCACTTATCCACATTTTGCGTGGATAACTCG
>JAZSLD010000164.1:0-5357 GCA_045535195.1 Clostridia bacterium
ATAAAAAAAGAGGGCAAAAGCCCTCTTTTTAAATTTTATTTAAGATAATTGTATATCATTGTAAGACATTCTGCCCTCGACAAGAGGCTGTATGCTCTTAAAGTGTCTGTCTGCGTGTTTATTATGCCAAGTCCGCCTGCAAGTGCGGCATAGCCTTGTAAATTTAAATCAACATCTGCAAACGGACAGTTATATATGCCTTTAATCTCTGCTGCTGCTTTAAAACCAAGCGCATTTATAAAATATTTAACTGCGTTAATTCTTGTAAGCGGTGCGTCGATTTCGTCGTTTGCTATTATACCGTCTTGTACGGCATATCTGTATAGGTCTTCTTTGTTGGTATAATTTATGCCTTTTGTCGCTTTAAGCATAAGTTTTAAAAACTCTTCCTGAGAAACTGCATTGTCGGGATTTAAATTACTGCCCTCAAAGTAAATGCCTATCTTTGCAAGTTCTTCTGCGGCGGTTTTACAGTAGTGATTTTCAATATCGTTATAGCCTTTGAATTTTGCTACTACGGGCTTGCCGGCATTGTTTATCTCTGTGCCGGTTTCTGCATTAAAAATAGGGTACTCACAAACAGCATATGCAAGTGCAACTTTAGTTGATTTTGTTTCTTTATCAGTTTTTTCGTCGTATATATATTCGGTAGAGGTTATATACTGAAGCCTGAAGTTGTCATCTGTAAGCACGTTTTTATATATCATATTCGGTGCAATTACATTTTCTGCAGACGGGAACTGTGTGTCGGTCCAGGTGCAGTTAAAGCGGCTGATTTCGCCCGTATACGAATTTACCGAAACGCTCAGTTTGTCGTTATTCACACGCACGCCGTTTACGTATCTGTCAAATACAAATGAATACTTGTCTGCCTCGCCGATTGTAAACTTTGGTTTTGTCTGTGCAAGTTTTTCGGCATAGTATTTATTTAAAAATGCGTCTGCGTTTGCTTTTGCTTTTTCGGCATCGTATTGAGTAAGTTCCTGATGATTTTGTGATGTGTTAAAACTTATAATCTCACGTGTTTTTGCATTTATTGATACGTTTGCATAGTAGTAATCGTTTTTTGAGTTTTTAGAAAAACTGATTGCCGCTATAAATTCGCCGTAGCGGTTTTGCGATACGCTGTAACCCGTAACCTCGGCATCTTTAAGTATTTTAAATTCCTCAACACCACGTGCGATTTTTTCGGCATCTTCTTTAGAAATCATTTTGTTTATCTCGTCCACGAGTTTTTGCTCTTCCGGTGAAAGTGCCGCTTCTTCTTTTAAAAGCATATCGTTCATCGCACCGCCTGAACTTGACGTATATACCACATATGAATGTTTTTTTGCCTCGCCGCTGAATGCGTCTATGTAGGCGGAAGTGTCTTTAGCATTGTAGGAGAGGTATATTTCTTTAACCTGTTTATCCTCTGCAACTATGTTATAGAGAAGTTCGTAGCCAATGTTATTGGTGTAGGCGTCTTTTGCCTGCTGTATGGTTAATATATTTTCAGGCGCAGGAAACTCTGCCTCTGTCCAGTTTGCGTTATAATTGATAACTTCTAAAGTCTGTGAATCTAAATTAATTGAAATATAATCGCCTGCAACGGGAATACCGTTTTCAACTCTTTCAAACCTTACTGTATATAAAGTGCTTTCGTCAACTTTTCCTGCTGACACATTTTCCGCACGGTTTGGCGCTATAACAGACAGTAGTTCGGTTGCTTTTTTAACAGCGTCTTCTTGGGAGAATTTGGGAAGTAAATTCTCTGTAGAGTAACTTCTGCCAAGACGATAATTCTGCACATCGCCGTCTTCTTCGATGCGCACACTTATATAAGGCTGATAAGAATATTCGTCTTCGCTCTTGCTTTTCCATGTAAGGTAATATGTAACATCGCCTGCGTAGTCGTCTTTATTGTAGTTTTCAAAAACGAACTCGTTGTCGTTTATAGAAAACTTTTCTTTAACAGACAGTATCAGTTTTGCAACTGTATCGCCGTCGTCGGCATATGCAGGAGCGCACAACGATATGCACATAAGCACACAAAGCATTACGGATAAAAACTTTTTCATATTCATCATCCTTTCTTTGAATATTAGACTGTAAAAACTTATAAAATGTTCCATAAATTCTCAAAAAAACGTAGATTTTTTTTGAATTTGTGATATAATTATACATATATTATAAGTTGTTTTTGACAGAATGTCAAAATAAACCGTCAAAAACCTTGAAAAAACAGTCATTTGATGATACAATTATTTAAATAATTAAAAATTTGAGGACGTGAATATTTTGAGCGAAAAATTTTACATTACAACGGCTATTGCTTATACCTCGCGCAAGCCGCATATCGGTAACACATACGAAGTTATATTAACTGACGCTATTGCAAGATTTAAACGTCAGATGGGTTACGATGTGTTTTTCTTAACCGGTACTGACGAGCACGGTCAGAAGATTGAAGATATTGCAAAGGAGCAGGGTGTTACTCCAAAGCAGTATGTAGACGGCGTTGCGGGTGAGATTAAAAATATATGGGATATGATGAATTCCAGTTACGATAAATTTATCCGCACAACCGATAAAGAGCACGTTGAAACTGTGCAGAAGATTTTCAAAAAACTCTATGATCAGGGCGATATTTATAAAGGCGAGTACGAAGGTTGGTACTGTGTGCCCTGCGAATCGTTCTTTACAGATACCCAGATAGAGGGCGGAGTATGCCCCGATTGCGGCCGTCCCGTTAAAAAGACTAATGAAGAAGCATACTTTTTCAAAATGAGCAAATATCAGGATGCGCTTATGAAGCATATTGAAGATAATCCTGACTTTATTCAGCCTGAGTCACGCAAAAAAGAAATGGTTAATAACTTCTTAAAGCCGGGACTTCAGGATTTGTGCGTATCACGTTCGTCTTTTAAATGGGGTATTCCCGTTACATTTGACGATAAGCACGTTATTTATGTGTGGATTGACGCACTTTCAAACTACATCACAGCACTTGGCTATTCGCCCGACGGCTCTGACGATAAATACAATAAATACTGGCCTGCAGATGTGCATATCATAGGTAAAGATATTTTAAGATTCCACACTATCTACTGGCCCATTATGCTTATGGCATTGGGCGAACCGTTGCCTAAGAAGGTGTTCGGCCATCCGTGGCTTCTTTTCGGTGCTGATAAGATGAGTAAGTCAAAAGGCAATGTTATCTATGCAGACGACCTCGTTCGTCATTTCGGTGTAGATGCAGTGCGCTATTACGTTCTGCGTGAGATGCCCTTTGCTCAGGATGGCACCATCACATACGAAACAATTATCGCAAGATTTAATGCTGATCTTGCAAATACACTCGGCAACCTTGTAAATCGTACAGTTGCCATGGCAGATAAGTATTTCGGCGGAACAGTTGCACACAAAGGCGCAACCGATGCCGTTGATGCAGAACTTAAAGACGCTGCAATCAAAGCACGTGATGCAGTTGCCGCTAAAATGGAAGAGTACCGTGTGGCAGATGCTTTGGAAGAGATTATATCCCTAGCACGCCGCAGCAATAAATATATCGACGAAACCGAGCCATGGGCACTTGCCAAAGACGAGGCAAAAGCCGACAGACTGCAGACAGTACTTTTCAACCTTTTAGAAGCAATCCGCTTTATTGGCGTGCTTATAGCACCATTCCTGCCCGAAACTGCAGATAAAATTATCGCTCAGTGCGGTGCGAAGGAATCAACTGTAGATTCGCTTAATGCTTTTGCTCAAAGCGGTGCTATAACCGTTGGCAAGGCAGAGATGCTTTTTGCAAGAATTGACGAAAAGAAAAAACTTGCTGAACTTGAGGCTGAAATGCAGGCTGCTATGGACGCTGCAAAAAAGGCTGAGGCTAAAAAGGAAGAACCCGAAAATAAAGAAATTTCCATTGACGACTTTGCAAAAGTAGAACTTAAAGTCGGCAAAGTTTTAGAGTGTGCACACGTTGAGGGTGCAGACAAACTGCTCGTTTCCAAAATTAAAATTGGCGACGAGGTGCGCCAGATAGTTTCGGGTATTGCTAAATACTATACACCCGAAGAATTTGTAGGCAGAAAAGTTGCTGTTGTAACCAACCTTAAACCCGTTAAACTGCGTGGAGTATTATCCGAGGGTATGATTCTTGCCGCGTCAGAGGGCGGTAAACTTGCCGCACTTACTGTTGACGACGAAATCCCCGATGGCGCAGTAATTAAATAATCGGTAATTACAGTATGGAAATATATTTTGATAACAGTGCCACCACCGCACCGTATAAAGAGGTTTGCGAAACTGTGGCAGAAACTATGAGCCGCTTTTATGGTAATCCGTCGTCTTTGCACCGTCTTGGCAAGGCGGCAGAGGATTTACTTAACGATTGCCGAGAGAAAGTTGCACGTAGCATCGGTGCATCTGCTGATGAAATTATTTTTACATCGGGCGGAACAGAGAGCGACAATGCCGCTATAATCGGTTATTGTGTGGCTAACAAACGCCGTGGAAACAAGATAATTACGTCTAAAATTGAGCATCCTGCCGTTTTAGAGGCAGTTAAATATCTTGAACAGTCAGGCTTTGAGGCCGTATATTTAGATGTTGACGAAAACGGCGTAGTCAGTACGGAGCAGTTGAAAGCCAAACTTGACGAAAACACGCTTTTAGTAAGCGTTATGCACGTAAATAACGAAACGGGCACAATCCAGCCTATAGAGGAAATTGCCGCCATAGTACATTCTGTGGGGGCGGTTTTCCATGTAGATGCGGTACAGTCGTACGGAAAGATTAAGATTGACGTTAAAAAACTTGGTGCAGATTTACTTACGATATCTGCGCACAAGGTGCACGGTCCTAAAGGTGTCGGTGCGCTGTATATTAAAAAAGGTGTGCGTGTATCCCCCGTTATTTACGGCGGAGGGCAGGAGAGAGGTCTGCGTTCGTCTACAGAAAATCTGCCTGCTATTGCAGGTTTTGCCAAAGCGGCGGATATTATGACAGAGAACTTTGACGGCGCAGTTTCTGTTATGGCAGAGGTTAAAGCACACTTTGCGAATAAGTTAAAAGAAAGTATAGAAAATATAGTTGTTAATACCCCCGAGTACAGCGTGTGCAGTGTTCTTAACATATCTTTTGTGGGTGTTAAATCAGAGGTACTTTTGCACGTGCTTGAAGATAAGGGTATTTATGTATCTTCGGGTTCTGCGTGCTCGTCACACAAAAAAGGCCGCAGTCACGTTCTTACCGCTATGGGTAAGCGTGATAACGTAACGGACAGTTCGCTGCGGTTTAGTTTTTGCGGCTCAAACACAGTAGAAGAAGCAGATGCGGCAATAGCCGTTTTAACTGAGCAAGTACCTGTATTG
>JAZSLD010000045.1:0-2566 GCA_045535195.1 Clostridia bacterium
AGTAAGAGGACAAATCGTTAAAGCAACAATCGTTCTTGTAAAAGGTACAGAGGGCACAGACGAGCTTAAGAAAGAAATCCAGGAATATGTTAAAACACATACTGCTCCGTACAAATATCCCAGAATTGTGGAATTTGTTGATGAACTGCCAAAGACTATCAGCGGTAAGGTAAGACGTGTAGAAATCCGTAACAAGGATATTGAAAAAGCAAATAACTAATAGTAAACGGAGGCATTTAATTTAACACTGCCTCCGTTAAGCATGCCAATACGAATCTATAAGGAGAATCTATGATGAATTTTGAACTTGCTGAAGAGGTTATTGCTTATATTGAGTCTTGTGTAGATGAAGCAAAAGAACTTTTAAAGCAACTTTGTTTAATTCCTGCGCCTTCCCACCATGAAGAAAAACGTGCTGAATTTATTAAAAACTGGCTCGAAGAAATAGGTGCAAAAGAAACTTATATTGACGATGCATTAAATGTTGTTTGTCCTGTAAATTGCAACGGCAGAGATGATATAACTGTTTTTATGGCGCATACCGACATCGTCTTTCCGGATTTAACAGAGCCTATGCCATATTCTGAAGATGACAAAAACATATATTCTCCCGGTGTTGGTGACGACACATTTTGCGTGGTTGCAATGCTTATGGCGGTAAAATATATTGTCCAGAATAATCTTAAACCTGATTGCGCAATTTTGTTTGTTGCAAATTCATGCGAAGAAGGTCTTGGCAATCTGAAAGGTGTCAAGCAGATTATGAATGATTATTCCGGAAAGGTAAAAGAATTGTATACATTTGACGGTCAATATACGGAATTGGTGAATAAATGTGTGGGTTCACACAGATATAAAGTTGTATTTGAAACAGAAGGCGGACACTCTTTTAGCAATTTTGGAAACAGTAATGCAATTCATGCTATGAGCGAACTCATATGTAACCTCTATTCGTGCAAAGTCCCTGAGGTTGAAGGAACAAAAACCACGTATAATGTTGGAGTGGTATCAGGTGGAACGTCTGTAAATACCATTGCACAGCAATGTGAATTTCTATATGAATACCGTTCTGACTCAAAAGAGTGCTTAGATATTATGCAGGCATTTTTTGAAAAAGAAATCGAAAAAGGCAGAAATAAAGAAAATGCAAAAATCACGGTTGAACTTATTGGGGAACGCCCATGTGGGAATAATGTAGATGAAGAAAAACTCAATGCCATGAGTGCAAAATGCGTTAGAATTTGCGAAAAATATTCCGGTGTGCCGTGCATTATCAACTCAGGTTCTACAGATTGCAATATTCCTCAATCACTTGGCGTTCCGGCGGTTTGCCCCGGTATATATATTGGCGGCGGAGTACATACCAGAGAAGAATGGCTTGAAAAGTCAAGTATTCCTGTAGGAATGAAAATTGCCTTTGAAATTATACTTGAATATTTTAATAATTGATAGTTTGGTGGAAGAATATGCCGAAGAAAAACGAAAGAAATACTAAAGGAAGAATTATAAACGCAGCGTGGGATTTATTTTATGAGCAGGGGTATGAATATACAACTGTTGAGGAGATAATTGAAAAATCCGGTACGTCAAAAGGCTCGTTTTATCATTATTTCGAGGGTAAAGATGCGCTTTTGAGTTCTCTGTCGTATATATTTGATGAAGAGTATCAAAAACTTCTTGATACTATGCCGGAAGATATGCTTTGTTTTGAAAAACTTTTGTACCTTAACAGCCAACTGTTTTCTATGATTGAGGACAGAATAGACATAGACCTTTTAACACGTCTTTATTCCACACAGTTAATTACAAAAGGCGAAAAACATCTTTTGGATAACAAGCGCCTTTATTATAAACTTCTGCGAAAAATTGTATCAGAAGGGCAGACTAATAAAGAAATTACAGATAAAATGACGGTGAATGAAATTGTAAAACTGTATGCTATGAGCGAACGTGCGCTTATTTATGATTGGTGCCTGTGCAATGGGGAATATTCACTTACGTCTTATGCCAAAACAGTTATGCCTGTTTTTTTATCAGGAATTCGTCTTTAAATAGTATGTTTTGTTTTTCTTGATATTTTAGCAATTAATTGATTTTCATAGAGAACTAAGTATAGACCATAGTCTATACTTAGTTCTCTATTGATTTTTGCTTAAATGTGTGTTACACTATCATAGTGCAAGAACAATATCGAAAAAAGGAGAATTAAATTATGGATATTTTTGCATTTGTGCTTTACTTCGTTGCAATGATTACTATAGGTATTTTCTTTTTCTTTAAGTCAAAAGTTGCAACAGAAAAAGATTATTTTTTGGGCGGTCGTGCAATGGGACCGTGGGTTACAGCAATGAGCGCGCAGGCGTCAGATATGAGTGCGTGGCTACTTATGGGATTGCCGGGTAGCATTCTGGCATTCGGTTTTGGTCAGGCGTGGATAGGTATCGGCCTTGCAATCGGTACAGCAGCCAACTGGATTTTGGTTGCAAAAAGATTGCGTAAGTTTTCAAAAGCGGCAGGCGATTCTATCACACTTCCTCAGTATCTTTCAAAGCGTTTTGCATCAAAG
>JAZSLD010000234.1:0-6567 GCA_045535195.1 Clostridia bacterium
CAGGCTTCTGTGCTGCGTGGTCGTGGTTCTCACCTTTGTAAACTCTAAGTCTTGTGAGAGATTTAGCACCCACGGTGTTCTTGGGGAGCATACCCTTAACGGCAATCATCATAGCTTTTTCGGGTTTTTCAGCCATCAGCTTTTTGTAGCTGATTTCTTTCAGACCGCCAATGTAGCCTGTGTGGTATCTGTGGAATTTCTGGTCAAGCTTTTTACCTGTGAGGATAGCTTTTTCAGCATTGAGGATGATTACGAAATCACCGCAGTCCACGTGAGGAGTGAAAGTAGGTTTATTTTTACCGCGCAGAATTGAAGCAGCAGCGCTTGCAACTCTACCGAGCGGTTTGTCAGTTGCATCAATGATGTACCATTTTCTTTCCACTTCGGCGGGTTTAATCATGAATGTACTCATTTTTGTTTACCTCCGTTTTTCGATTCTTGTTTCAACTCTTGTTATTTTAATACAACTTAAAATGTTTGTCAATACTTTTTTTCAAAAATTTTAAACCTACCTTTTCAAACTCTCGTTTTCTTTGTTTTTCTTTAGTTTTCTCTTTTATTCTCACTTTCTATTTTCATATTTTTTGTAAACAAGAGGCTTTTTTCACTTATGATATTGATTTTTTCAAAACCTTTTTATATAATATATGTAGGTTTTTGAAAGGAAGATTTTCAAATGAGTAAATTTACAAATCCTTTTATAGTTGCTTTAAAACTTTTTGGCATACAACTTATAATAGTTTTTGCATCGGTTATGCTTATGCCCACTTTTTACGCACTTATTGAGTCGAACACGGGTATAAAAATCTACAGCAGTATAACTGCGCTTGTTTTTTTATCGTCATATTATTCAAGAGTGTGGGAAGCCGGCAGAAAAGACGGCAAGCACGTTAAAGTTTATAATAAGCACAATGAGGATACAATTCAGGTAGATTACAAAAAAGGTGTTATAATAGGTCTTATTGCGGCAATCCCGAATATAATCGGGCTGATTGCGCTGATTGCAGCATCGGCAAGCGGCATTACAAACACAATCTACCGCATATTGCAAAGCACTTTTATGGGGTGGCTCGGCAACGACAAGCTTACTTATATACCAAACTGCGTTATAATAACGCTTATACCGATACTGCTGTCCATTCCCGCATACATCACGGGCACAAAGGAATTTTCGCTTACAGACAAGTACCTGCCCAAGATAATTTATAAAAAAAAGCCAAATAAAAAGAATAAATAGCACAAACAAAAAATATCCTTGTAATATCTGATATTACAAGGAGTTTTTTTATGATAGTGGTTTTTAAGCGTTCAAATTTATTTATACTGGCACTTTCGGTTTTGCTTTCCGCCGTTACGGTTAATATGATTGACCGTGCAGACATTGTGCCTGCAAATGCAGTCCCTGTTTCAGACAAGGTTATAGTGCTTGACGCAGGGCACGGTGCGTCCGACGGCGGAGCAGTCGGCAGCAGCGGCGTAACAGAAAAAGACATTAACCTTAAAATCGCTTTAAGGCTACAGAAACTTTTAGAGCAAACGGGCGCAACCGTTATTGTAACACGTGCCGACGACACCGCAATAGCCGAAAGCAAGCGGAGCGATATGCGTTTGCGCAAAAATATAAAAGAAACTTCTGCTGCCGATATATTTGTAAGTATACATATGAACAAATTCTCACAATCGAAATACAGCGGAGCGCAGGTGTTCTACTCACCCGACGAAAAAAGCAAAGCACTCGGCGAGGCTATACAAACCTCTATGCGCGAGATTTTAAACCCCGACAACAACCGTGAGGCAAAAAGTGCTGGGGATTCTATTTATATATTAAAAAAAAGCGATGTGCCATCAGTTATTGTAGAGTGCGGATTTTTGTCTAATCCCAAAGAAGAGGTGCTTCTAACACAATCGGACTATCAGGACAAAGTGGCGTGGTCGGTATATGCAGGAATAACATCTTATTTCGATAATGAGTGAGGGTATGTATGTCTGAAAAAACATTTGAAATATCTCAAAACGGCGTATCGGCCAGTATATCAATAAATATTGATGATGTTGTTGAAGTAGATATGCACCTTTCACTTGATTTTCCTTTGCCCGAAACAGACGTTATAAAATTAAACTTAATTTCATCAACAACTTCCGATACAGTCATAAACTGCGGAACTGCTGAAATGATAAACAATACTTTCCGTTTAAGCAAAACCATAAATACTACCGAACAATTTGACACAGCCGAAATCGTGCGCAAAAATGTTTTTACAGAAGAGGTTATCACCCTTGCGTGTGTATGCTTTGCAGAGGAATCACCCGATAAAAATAACGACATATCAGAAATTGAAAACAAACTTTTGTACCTTGAACAAAATCCTGCGTATATATCGTATCTTTCAGTAGCAGAAGAATTTAAATCGCCCATAGAAAATGCCGCAGACGCACTTGAAAATCTGCGCCATACACTTTCAGGAGGGGATATGCCTGACACACCAAAAAACATAATGGCAGACATAAGTTCTGCGATGAACAAATACGAAACCGTCACACACGATATGCCGATTGAGTTTATATGGCACAGAGTAACATCTATAGAGCCGCCTGCAGATATAACGTGCTTTAACCACATTATATACACGCCCGACGTGCTTACCTGCTTTGCAAGGCACGGGCATTATCTGCTCGGTATAAAAAAAGATGCAGACGTTATATGCTTTGCAATACCCACAGAAAATAACGCACCTAACCCTATAAGCCATATAGACGACTGCACCGTGTATATCCGCCCTGACGGATTAAAATTTGAATACTGTACCATTTGCGTTTCTTTAGAGCCTGACGGGCAGTATTTTATGCCGATTTGTGAATAATTTCAAATACCTGTAGATATTTACTCCGATTTGTGCTATACTTGTATCGGGGGTGAGATTATGGTTGCAGGTATAACGGGCCGTTCAGGCTCAGGCAAATCTCAGGTTGCGCGCACCTTTGCACAATCAGGCTTTACAGTTATAGACTTAGACGCTGTGTCACGCAATGTGACAACGGTTGGCTCTGCGTGCCTTGAAAAGATTACAGATACCTTCGGCAAAGACATTCTTATGCCCGACGGCGCACTTAACAGGCGTGCACTCGGCGAGATAGTTTTTAATAACGAAGAAAAACTTAAAACCTTAAACGCCATCACCCATAAATATATATTGGAAGATATGGAGCGCATCATTGCCTCAACCGACGGAGATATATTGATAGACGCACCGCTTTTGTTTGAAGCAGGGCTTGATGAAAGGTGCGATTTTACCATAGGCATAACAGCAGATGACGATATACTTATAAAACGCATATCCGCCCGTGACGGAATATCTGCCGAAACCGCCGCCGCAAGGCTTGATAAGCAGCACAACAACGACTTTTTTGCAGAAAAATGTACTTATATAATAGAAAACAACGAAACAGTAAAAGAACTTGAGCAAAAAACAAAAGAACTGATACATCTCTTAAGGGAGGTGTACAATGGTTAATTATATAAAAACCAACTCAAGGCGCATTATTGCCGTTGTGTGCGCATTGCTTGTATTTATAATCTGCTCCACCCTGCTTTTTACAGACGGCGGCAGGGGGCTTTCCAACAACGGCGACTTTTATCGTGTGATGGACGCTAACGGACTGCAGATGGCAGACTCCACCGATAACAGATATGTTTTTAAAAGATACTATACAATGGATATTGACGAAGATAACATTACCTCTTCATTATTTGCCACCGTTGAGGGCGAGTATCTTTATAAATCTCCGCATTTTGTGTTTATAAAGGCATCTAAATTTTTAAACTATATTTCTAACATCATAACAGATGCACCTGCACAGCACTACGATATATTCTATCTGGCGGCGCTGTACATAGCAATACTGGCTTATGGTGCGTATCTTATAGTATATTTTTTTAAAAAACCTGTGCATCAGGTAATTGCGTCGGCCTTGTTTATAATTATGTTCTGCGATGCCGGGCATCTGCTTTATTTCAACAGCCTCTATGGTGAGGGGTTGCAGTTTGTAACACTTACGCTTATAGTCGGCATTATACTCTCGTTTATCGACAAACGCATAAACAAAGCAAATATAGCAATTATTCTTTTATCAATTTACTTTTTTGCAGGCTCAAAACTTGCAAATATCCCTTTAGCGTTACTGACGACGGCAGTTCTGTTTGTATTTATCCTGAATATGAAAAAGGCGCACAAACTCACATTATCTGTCGGTGCGGCAATTTTAGCAGTTTCGCTCTCCGTTATGTACGTTTCAATCCCATCGTGGATGAACGAGCAAACCACGTACCAAACAGTTTTTTACGGCATTTTAAAAGAAAGCACTACTGTTGAGGAGGATTTATCAGAACTCGGTCTGCCGCAAGAATATAAATCGCTTGCAAACACACATGCATATATGGGCGAATACCCCATAGATATCACAAGCGAGGAATTCCGCAGTGATTTTTACGACAAAATCGGCAAACTTGATGCTGTTCTGTTTTATGCAAAGCACCCTGTACGTTTTATAAAAAAAGCCGCCATGGCTGTACGAGAAAGCGTGGCTATACGCCCCGTATACTTAGGCTCGTCACCAGACACACGTATGGGGCAGACGGACAAATTCAGCCTTTGGAGTAATCTGCGTGGCGGAGAGAGTATTTTTACCAATCCGTATATCGTGTTGCCCGTACTTTTTATATTTGCAATAATTTCATTGGTATTAACAGTTTACTTAATTATAAATAAAAAGTATTCTAAACCTTTGCAAGTATGGTTGATGCTTCTGCTGCTTGCGTGCGGTATATGGGCAAACATTTTATTGCCCGTGGCAGGCAATGGCGAGGCTGACCTTTTAAAACATATGTATCTGTTTATACATTTAACAGACATTGCACTGTTTATATTCATTATGGCAGCAGTTACATTAATCCCCGTAACAAAAAAATCCGTCTGCATTACAGTTGGTGCTTTAGCGGTTGTATCGTTATTAAATATTCCTACTGATAAAGAAACCATCACTTTCGGTACATATAACGGTGAGCCGATACAATGGCAGGTTATGAGTAAGATGGACAACAATTTGACGCTAATATCAAAAGACGTTCTTTTTGAAGCACCCTTTGATACGGACGGTGAGTTTGGCTCTAACCTCTGGACAGAGAGCGATATAAAAGACTACCTTAACGGCGATTTCTTAAAAGAATTCACGCAAGACGAACTTGCACGCATACGACCGACAGTTCACGAGGTAACTTTATCGCAAAACAATTCGCATCTTGCCGAGTTTGGTCAGCACTCACCTTTCTGGCGGGCATCACGGGTAAAGAGCGCAGATATGCAGGGCGCAACATACAGAATTTTAGCAGAAGACAAAGTTACACTCCCCGTCCTGTACTCGTATGCCAAAGGTGAATTTGACAAAGCAGACAAAGCCTTTTATACCACCGACCCCTACGGTGCATCAGACAGCATGGTAAGGTATATAGATAAAAACGGCGTACCCGTATACTGCGACGCATCGCAAAGTTTGGGTATACGCCCCGTAATAACTATAGAAAGGGAATGATTTTTATGCAGTTTATTGAGTTTTTAAAATCTGTGTTTTTAGGTGTTGTAGAGGGCATAACCGAGTGGCTACCCATAAGCAGTACAGGGCATATGATAGTGGTGAACGACCTTATGGGCACGGATACGGGTTTTTTCGGCTCGCAACTTTATCTGTATGTTATACAGTTAGGCGCTATCCTTGCCATAGCAACTTTGTATTTTAAAAAACTAAACCCGTTTTCTCCGTCTAAAACAGTTAATGAGAAAAAAGACACCTGGCAGATGTGGTTTAAGGTGATTATCGCCTGCATACCTGCCGCAGTTATAGGGTTATTGCTTAACGACTTTATGGACACATTCTCCACCCCGAACGTAGTGGGTGCTATGCTTATCATTTACGGCATTGCGTTTATATTTATAGAAAAAAGGCACAAAAAACCAACAGTAACCTCTATGGAGGGTATGAGTTATAAAACTGCGATACTTATAGGGCTTTTCCAGGTGCTTTCAATCGTTCCCGGAACATCACGTTCAGGCGCAACAATACTCGGCGCAATGCTTGTCGGTACATCAAGAGGCATAGCGGCAGAGTTTTCGTTCTTCCTTGCGATACCCGTAATGGTAGGCGTAAGTTTTTTAAAGATTGTAACTAACGATTATATTATGACCGCCACCGAATGGGGACTTCTTTTAACAGGTATGGTAACTGCATACATAGTGTCAATGGCATCGGTTAAATTTTTGGTAAACTACGTACGCAACCACGATTTTAAAGTTTTCGGTTGGTACAGAATAGTGCTGGGTATAATAGTAATTGCTTTCGGTGCAATCAAAATGATATTAGGCGCATAAAATATATAAATGCTGAACGAAATTAATCGTTCAGCATTTTTTTATTTTCCGTATATATTTTTATAAATCTGCGCACGCTTTTGCACACGCAACACGTAATCACGTGTTTCCACATACGGGATAGTATCTAAATTTTTGCCGTCGGCAC
>JAZSLD010000073.1:0-2584 GCA_045535195.1 Clostridia bacterium
CAATACAACTATAGCAATCAGAATAAATACCAACTGAACGCCGATAGGAGTTGTATTGACATTGTTTTTACTATCTGTGTTTTCCGTTCCATTATAAACCGTCTTTTCGGCTGGGGTCTCTGGAATATAACAACTGCTTTTCGGCTTGCTCTGTTGCTTTGCTGCGTTTCGGTTCATTTCGTCAATATGAGCATCACGAAACGCCGTTTCCAAAGCATCCAATTTTCCATCCTTGTTTCCGTCAAACATCTTGTCGGTGAATGTTGGGAAAGGATGTTTCCAACTGCTATTTTTCATTATATGCTTTCCTCGTTTTCGCCTTCAATATATTCAATTATATCTCCCGGCTGACATTGGAGCAGTTTGCATATCTTTTCGATATTCGCCCAAGAAATAGGCTTTCCGCCCCTTATTGAAGTAATCACGCCTTCAGCAAGTAATTTTTCTTTCCTCAAAACATTAGTATTATAGCCTTTTTCTTTTAAGGCTTTTAATATATCCATCTTATAAACAAGCGGCATATACAGCACCTCCAATTTTATTTATTATATTCTATCATAAAATTACACAGAAATCAATGTAAAATATGCACATATGATTACACGGATATTTGTGCAATTCGCCTCTTGATATTACACAGATAATTGTGTATAATATATTTGTAAGTTGAACACAACAAATATATAGAAAAGAGGCTACATTATGAAATGGTTTACAAATCCCCAAACGCTGGAGGAACTCAAAAAGCAATACAAGCGGTTAGCAATGCAGCATCACCCCGACATAGGCGGCAACGTTCGAGATATGCAGGAAATCAACGCCGAGTATGACCGCCTGTTTGAAGTGTTGAAGAACACACACCAAACCGCAGATGGCAAGACCTACACAGCAAAAACGGAGACCACCGAGACCGCCGCAGAGTTCAAAGACATTATAAACCGCATTATTAACCTTAATAATATTACTATTGAGATTTGCGGCTCTTGGATTTGGATAACCGGCGATACATACCAACACAGGGAAGTGTTAAAGCATTTGAAATTCAGATTCAGCAAATCGAAGGCGGCTTGGTACTACCATACAGAGGGTTACAGGAAAAGCCACAGCAAGATATATTCGCTTGATGAGATAAGAGACCTTTACGGCTCTGAAACAGTGACCGGCAACCCCAAATTGCAATTACAAGTTGTTTGACCTGAAGGCGGCTGAAATACGCCGCCTTTACTTTTAAATACAGAGTATCAAAAGTAACGTATTTAAAAAAGTATCAAAAGTTACCGCAAAGAAAACCAAAAACAAATTTTCCGTCGTATCAAAACTGACGGTCGATAGATTTAATACAGGAGGAAAATATGATGGCAATTTACGAATATTGCAGAATCAGCACCCAGAAGCAAAGCATTGAAAGACAGATAAGGAACATTCGCAGCCACTACCCCAAAGCAATCATTTTTCAAGAGGTCTACACCGGCACAAAAACGGACGGGCGCAAAAAGTGGGAGCAACTACGGCGCATCGTTCAAGCGGGCGATTTAATTGTATTTGATAGTGTTTCAAGAATGAGCAGAAACGCCGCCGAAGGATTTGAAACATACCAAAAGTTATTTGATGCCGGGATTGAACTTGTATTTCTCAAAGAACCTCACATTAACACCGCAGTATATAAAAAGGCTCTTAATAATCACATTGCAATGACCGGAACAAAGACAGATATTATATTAAAGGCTGTCAACGAATATTTGATGGAACTTGCCAAAGAACAGATTATTATTGCATTTGAACAAGCGGAAAAAGAGGTCACAGACCTGCACCAGCGAACCAGAGAGGGCATAGAGACCGCCAGACTTAACGGGAAGCAGATAGGACAGCAACCCGGCGCAAAACTCACCACAAAGAAAAGCATTGCAGCCAAAGCGGATATTATAAAATACTCAAAGGATTTTGACGGCTCTTTAAATGATTTGGAATGTATGCGAATGATAGGAATTGCCCGTAATACCTATTACAAGTACAAGCGGGAACTACTTGCACAATAACATACCGGGGGACAGTTTACATTTGTAGGCTGTCCCGCTTTCTTATATAAGCCGGTATGTGCTGCTTTTCACTCTGCCCGATTTAAAATATCCCGATAATCAATCTTAATCAGCGGTTTATTGCCGATTTTGTCTGCCGCCTGATATGCGACGTAACCGACAAATCCCACATAGTTAATGGTCATATCGTCGTTGATTGCAAAAATGCTGTCTGCTTCTCTCTGCGTTGGTTTTACACCGTCACGGAACATAAAGCCTTCATTTTCTGCATCCTGCAAAAAACGCTTGCCAATATCAGCAGTTGCAAGGTAAATATAGATTCTGCCGGTATAAGCAGATAACAAGGATTTGATACTCACTATATACACCCCCTTTATTTGACGTTCCATAAAGGGAGCGGGAATAACAAAAAATCACACCCATCGTTACCGGTGGATGTGATTATAACGCAATATTACTCACACCATCGGTCTGACTTTAGCACCTTACCACGTGGCAGGTTGCTGGATGGTCACAGGGTCAGTCCCTCGCATCACTCTTTATGGTTA
>JAZSLD010000098.1:0-5682 GCA_045535195.1 Clostridia bacterium
GTATTATGCTACTGAAACACAGTATATTGGTGATGGTTTTTACCGTGTTTATGGTACTGCTGGAAATCCTGATTTGATGGATACTTTTAATTTAGAAGTTGAGTTTTCTTCCGAAACTAATATGTGTAAATTCTATATTCAATCTTTTTATGTTAGTACAACTCCTATTGTCCCTTATTTGATTGAAGGTTACTGTAATATTGCTACGCCTGCGTATGAGCGCACAATTCATTATGTTCCTACGGATGAAGTAAATCACCGTCAATGGGTTGGCTCTGCTGATTATACTGATCCTTTTTTGATGTTGGAACTGCGTTCTGATGAATGGAAAAAATTTGATTATATTGATTACACTTTATTTCTTGATTGTTATTCAGTTACGTCTGTTGCTGCTTATTTTGATGGTCAGTTTGTTCCTTTAGATTATGTCTATCTTGATAATTCCTATACTGGGGTTAAGGGATTCACTATTACTTTACGTATTGATCTCCGTGGTATTGATCGTGGTGTTGATTCATATCCCGCAATTCAGATTAATGGTCAAGAAACGCCAGAACAGGTTAATAGTGTTGCGGTGCTTTCAATTGTTGGTGGTTTGGTTCCTGATTCCCCTGATTCAGATATATTTTGGTTTCAGCGTATTATTGACGCTATTAAGAGTTTGACAGGTGATAATTCTAATAAAGACCAGCATGTGTCTACTGATATTCAACATATTGATGTTGAACTTGATTCTTTGACTGATGATTTGCATTCTGTTACTGGACCTGCTATTGATTCTCTTGATGGTGATGTTTCGGATTTTGTGTCTGGTGACGATTTGGTACTTGCATCTGATGGGATTGGTACTTTGATGCAGAATCCAATTTTAATTTCTGTTTTTTCGATGTCTCTTTTGCTTTGTCTTGCATCATATATTTTCTTTGGGAAGAAATAAGTTATGGATACTATTTTAAATATTCTTGCTGAATTTGCTAGATTCTTTAGGCATTTAGTTGATTTTGTAGTTGGTTTTTTTCAAGACCTTGTATATATGATTAAATTACTTGGTAAATTTATCCTTGAATTGCCTATGTATTTTAGTTGGCTTCCTGATCAACTTGTTGCTACGCTTCTTTTGATTTTCGGTATCGTCGTTATATATAAGATTCTTGGCCGGGAGGGTTGATCATGGTTCCTGATGCGATAAATATGTTAAATATGGTATTTGCTGCCGTTTCTTCGTGGTTTACTCAAGTTCTGACTGCATCCGGTGGCGTTGGTCTTTTCTTGGGTATGTTATTTATCCTTATGACTATTAGATATTTGCTTGCTCCTCTTTTTGGTTCTGCGGGATCTGATCGTGCCAAAAAACGAAATAATGATGGTGATGAATAATGCAAAATATTTATTATTATGTTGTCATTGCTCTTCTTGTTATGATTTATATTCGATTGGGGGAGAAAAAACGATGATTATTTATATTATAGGTCTTGTCTCTTCTTATCTTTCTCTTGCAATGTGTCGGTATTGGTTTTTCCCTTTTTTGGCTCTTGCTTTTTTGACTGTCTTTCCTCGTATCATTCGCTCTTTCTTTTCTTGGGGGTAACTTATGTACGATATTATAGAAAACATTATTGCTCATTCTTGGGAGACTTCTAACTCTGCGCAGACGCAGATTTATTATATCTGTGGTGCTTTGATTATTATTCTAACTGCTGTTTTTATAGATATGGTTTACCGTGTATTTTCCCACTTCTGGCGTGGGTAAATATAAATCTTTAGGAAGGATGTGCTTGTTATGTTGGAGGCCGTTACTACTTCTCTGGGTACTGTGATCGAGTGGGTCGGTACTGTTGTTACTGCCCTTACTGGTGAATCCGGTGCTCTGGCTCCTCTGCTGCCCCTGCTGGCAATCGGTGTATCTATTTCTGCTCTGATGCTTGGCATTAAGGCTATCAAGTCTTTTGCCTGGGGTACTTAACTGGCAAGCCCCCGGACGCGGTCAGGCTGACCGCTCCCGGGGGCATTTTTAAAAGGATGTGTTTTTATGGCTGTTTCTCTTTATTTTGGTTTACCCGGTTGTGGTAAAACTACAATGTTAACGAAACTCGCTTTGGATGGTGTTCGTTGTGGTCGTTATCTTCATGTTTATACTAATGTTTCTCTTACTGTTCCGGGTGTCACTATTATTGATAATGAATGTATTGGTCTATATGAGTTAAGGGATTGTCTTTTATTGATTGATGAAGCAACATTGTTTGCAGATTCTCGTGCTTATAAGTCTTTTGATAAAGGTAAACTTGAATACTTTCTTGAACATCGTCATAGAAATGCTGATATTGCTTTATTTACTCAGCAGTGGGACGGTGTAGATAAAAAAATTCGTGTGATAACTGATAGGGTGTATTACATTAAAAAAGGTTTGCTTATCGGTAGATGGTTCTCGTCTTGCTATCGTATCCCCTATGATATTATCATTCCGGATCCAAAGAAAAACAACGGTGAAAAACTAGGTGAAATAGTTCAGGGATATTGTAAACCACCCTTCTTGGTTCGCATGTTTTCTAAAAAAATATATCGTCCTAAGTACTACCCTTATTTTGATTCATGGGAATTGCAGGAACTTGATCCTTTGCCGGACAAGTATGTATGTAATGATTTTGGGCAGCATAAAAGGCCGGTTGCCCGGCCTTGGTTGCACAAAACGAATATTTTGTTGCGTTCATGGAATAAGTATAAGCGAAAGCATCGCAGATGTCAAGATGCTCTTTTTTCCTCCACCCTGCCAAAGAAAAATATTCTCGGCGTTCGCAAACGCCGGGCGCGGTACCTGACTTCTGAATGTCAGGTACTCGGAAACTCTTGAAAAGTTGGTGGTTCTTGTGTCGCGTTCAATGGTTCCACATTGTTCTAATTGCCCGCATTTGATAATTTACACTTTAGGCTCAAAATATCAGGAATGGAGATGTGATAGACGACGTTGGGGTCAGGACGTAATTCCGCATGATCGTCGTCGTATCTCCCCTCTTTGGTGTCCAAGGCGCCATGATCGAAAATCGTGATGTTACGTGTAGACGCCTGCTGCAGGAATCGTGACGATTGGATCTAATTAAAGATTTTGCCCGGCTTAGTGCCGGGCATTTTTTATGTGAAATAAGTTAGAAAACTTTGGAATGCAAAATAAGCAACTATAAATGCTACAAGCGCAGCCAGAAATGTATCTCTTATCTTTTTCATTTATTTCCCTCCCCTCTTTCTTTTACGCAGTCCATCGGGGAGTCCTAAAACATAATCAGACGACACGCCATAGAAGATGCATAGCGTCTTAAGGTGCCGGATAGGAAAATCTGTTTCGCCAGTTTCGTATCTTCTGTACATTGTTCTTTTGATATTTAGTAGGTCTGCGATATTTTGTTGTGTTAGGTCTCGATCTTCTCGGAGTCCTCTAAGAATTTCATATGTTTCCATGTTATCACCCATCTAAAATGTATCAGATGGTGATTTTTTGTGTTGACAATGGCACGTATTTGTGTCATTATAAATATGTTACAAATATGTGTCTTTTGGGTGATATTATGTTAGACCGTATCCGTGATTTCTTCATCTGGTTGGAACTCTGGCTCGAGGATCCTGCTAACTTTTCCAATGCTGATCAGATTGCTATTTATATGCTTGCAGCATCAAGTATGTTTTTGCTTCATCTTATCGTTTCCCTTATGTATAAGGTTTTATTTTAATTAAGAAAGTAGGTTTTTATTATGGTTGAAATTTGTGGTGTCAAATATCTTGAGGGTACTTCTAAAAAGTCCGGTAAGCCCTACATGGCCTATTCCGTACATTACACTGAACCGGGTGACCGTTCCGGTTATGAAGGCTTTACCACAGGTAACGCTTTTATCCCCCTGCAGGCTCTGAATGGCCGTAAGCCGGCTGTTGGTGACAAGGTGGATCTCTTCTATGACCGTAATGGTTTCCTCCAGCGCGTGGAGTTCGGTGCCTGATGGAACAGATTCGACAAATCCTTTCCCAACTTGCTTTACATCTTGAGTTGAATATTGCTATGTGCGATAAACTCGATGAAATGGAAAAGCGATTGAAAAAAGTTGAAAATGGTCATGAAGCCTTGAGCGTGAAACATAACGCTTTATCTACAAAGGTTTCTGAACTTTTCTATGCTAATTCTTCTCTTGCTTATGAGAAGCGCACAAAAGGTACTAAATGATGGCTAATCGTATTACATTACGTTTATCCTGGATGTTCGTTAAACTCTGTTACTATTTGTTACCTTGCATTGCATTTCTTCTTAAACTGTTACTTTGGCTGCTGGGTATTATTTTGATTTTTGCTCTTTTTCTGCTCCTTCTTTAGTCGGAATGTCGTGATGATATGCCGTCGTTCTCTATTTCTCCCCTTCCCTGAAGCCGCCCGCAAGGGCGGCTGGGGTACTCGACTCCTTGTCGATTTGCGGGAAAACTGGTGGTGATGGTGTGTTATTGTCCGATGCGGTGCAAAATCCGCCTAAGTTAGTAGGTGCGGATTATAACCTTTATTTTTATCGTGACGGTATTTATAAGGTTGTTAAGTTTAAGTCTCCCAGACAACTTGTAAAGCCCCTCCGGCCTGATAAACCTAAGAGTGAACCGTCTGAATTCAAGCCTGATTCTAGTGTTTCACGTGCTAAGAGAACGGTTCTTGAACTGGCTCTATGCAATAATTGGTCTTATTTTGCTACGTTTACTTTGGATGCTGCAAAGTATGACCGTTATAATTTGGAAGAGTGGAAAAGTGATTTTACGCAGTGGATTCGTGATCAACGGAAACGTTTAAAAAAGTCTGGTCATGATTTTGACTTAGATTTTTTGCTGGTTCCTGAAATGCACGCTGATGGTGCATGGCATATGCACGGATTGTTTTCCGATCTTGCGCCGGAACTGGTCAGTTTTGCTGAAGAGCGAAAAAGGGGATTGTTGGTTCCTGATAATCTTGTAAATAATGGCTTTTTAGATTGGCCTGCATATAGAAAAAAATTTGGCTACTGCTCCTTTGGATATTTGAAAAATCAAGTTGCAGCAGCCTTTTATGTTACAAAGTATATTTCTAAAGACCTTATTAAAATGGTTGGTAAGCATTCCTATATACCCTCTAGGGGTTTAAACCGTGCAGTTAAGCATGGTGAAATATACGGTGATTGTTTTTATTTAGACCGTTTTCTGGTCAATGATTATCAGTTCGTTAAAACTGGTATGACTAAAGTTTCAGATAATCTTGATTTTACTTTTGGTCAGGAATTTATGGAACGTCCTGAAATGATGGAATTGTTTTCATATGAACATATTGATGATTCTGTTGCTTCGGATCTGATGCAGGACTGGGAACAGATGAATATCGGAATGGGGTATTTTTAATGAGACGGTATATTGTTTTGGTGGTCGCTTTGGTCTTTGTTGTCTCCTGCTTTATTTTTCCTGCTTCTGCAAGTAATTTAAATTTTGATTCTTGGTTTGATGCTTTTGATTATTTGCTTCATGATCGTATGATTTTCCGTGATGATGGCTGGTTTACCTATGGTATTACTACATTTGAATTTCCGTTTAAATTTCCTCTGTATTCTTTTGAATTGATTATTTATGATTATTGGTTACTTCATGATGATTATGGTATGGATATTGAGTTCTTCTTGGCTGATTCTGATGATATGTA
>JAZSLD010000041.1:0-2964 GCA_045535195.1 Clostridia bacterium
ACTCCTTGGCTCACAGAACGACATGGCTACGATCCGACTTCAGTATTACCGATAGAAAAGAGTGCCTGCACACACTTAAAAGGCTCGGCTTTGAAACCGGCGGGGGATTTATGATAGGTCTGCCCGGTCAGACTATAGAAACCATTGCGCACGACCTTGAATTTATTGCGTCTGTCCCGTGCGATATGGCGGGTATCGGTCCGTTTATACCTCACCCGCAAACGCCTTTGGCAAAAGCCGCACCCGGCAGTACGGACAAAACACGCCGTGCCATTGCAATCGCAAGAATAATGCTTCCCGAAATTAACCTGCCCGCCACAACATCTTTGGGTGTGCTTGATATGGAGGAGCGCAACAAAGTGTTCTACGGCGGTGCAAATGTTATTATGAAAAAGGTTACACCGCCGGAGTACAGAAAACTTTATGAAATTTACCCTGTTAAACACGGTAAGATTAAATCCGTTGCGGAAGAACGCGCCGAGATTAACCGTCTGCTTGAAAGCATCGGCAAAGAATACGATTAAGGAGGACTGCTTTTATGAGTATGAACGAACTGCACTCGTCCGAGCGTGTGCATATAGTGTTTATCGGCAAACGCAACAGCGGTAAATCCTCGCTTATAAATGCCATTACGGGGCAGGATATTTCAATCGTTTCCGACACCCCCGGCACAACCACCGATCCCGTTAAAAAGGTTATGGAAATCACAGGTCTCGGCCCGTGCGTTGTTGTGGATACCGCGGGTTTTGACGACGAGGGCGACCTCGGCTCTATGCGTGTGGAAAAAACGCAGACCGCAGTACGTTCGGCAGATGTTGTGCTGGCAGTTGCCTCTGCCGAAAGCAGCGACTATAACGACGAAATAAATTTTGCAAAATCACTCAATTGCGAAAATATTATATATGTTATTAACAAAACCGACCTTGCAAAAGCGGATTTGGAAAAACTTCCAGAGCCTAAAGTTGCCGTAAGCGCATTGACGGGCGAGGGATTAAGCGAACTTATTGAACTTATAAAAAAACATTCGCCCGAAAAAATAGCCGAACCGACTATTACGGGCAATCTTGTAAAGAAAAGCGATACTGTTTTACTTGTTATGCCGCAGGACGACTCCGCCCCCAAAGGCAGACTAATTCTGCCGCAGGTGCAGGTAATACGTGAAATTCTTGATAAAGGAGCAAACCCCGTTTGCGCTACGCTTGAATCTCTGCCGTCGGCAATGGAAACACTTAAAGGTGCGCCCGACCTTGTTATAACAGACTCGCAGGTGTTTGGAAAAGTGGCAGAGATTATCCCTGCCGATTGGCGGCTGACTTCGTTTTCAGTTCTGCTTGCAGGGTATAAGGGCGATATTGAAGCATTTGTTAATGCCGCAAAGACTATTGATAAATTAAAAAGCGGCAGCCGTGTACTGATTGCCGAGGCGTGCTCGCACACTACTACCGATGCCGACATTGCAAGAGTTAAAATACCCAATCTTTTGCATAAAAAGGTTAATCCTGATATAGAGATAACTGTTGTTTCGGGAAACGACTTCCCCGAAGATGTAAGCGACTACGACCTTGTAATCCATTGCGGTGCGTGTATGTTTAACCGTGCGCACGTTATGGCACGTAATGAAATTTGCCGTAAAAGCGGTGTGCCAATGACCAATTACGGTGTTGCTATAGCACACCTTACTGGTATACTGGATAGGGTGGTTATTAAATAAAGTGTATCTATTTAAATATTTATTACAACTACGAAGCCATAGTGGTTTATGGTTTTAGAGGTCGACCTATGGAAGAATTGGCGAACAAATTAATGTGAAATTGCTTTTTGACTTCCAAAACCGATGCGATTAATTCCCTATAACATATAGAGCATCGGTTTAGCACGCATAAAATGAGTTTTTATTGCGTGCGGTGGTTAAAGACAAAAAGCAATGAGCATATAATTTATCGAATTCTGGAATTAGTCGACAAGGTAAGTGACACCCCAAATCTTTGATTTGGCTGGTGGAACTTATGCAAGCGAGCAAAGCGAGTCGTAGGTGCCAAAGGGGAAACCCCTTTGAGAAAAAATTTTAAAAACATATTTTAAATGTAATTTTGTGACTAAAATTGTAGGGTTTGGCGTTTACGACAAACCGCATATGCGGAACGTCGGCAAGCGCCGTTCCCTACAATGTTTCCATACATTTATGTGGGACAACCGGCCCCCTAAAACCGCTTAGGGGTTTCACCCCTAAGAACCCCATGCCTCTAAAAATATCTTGCAAAAAAACATATTAAATGGTATACTATATTTGCGACATAGTTTAATATTATTTACCCACGAGTTTACGTTCGATAAAAACGTATGCTTTGTTTGTTATACTTGTGGGTATAAACTATGTCGCAATAGGAACAAGGCTGCGTTTTTTATGCGTGGCTTTGTGCCACGCATTTTTTATTTTAAGGAGGTGATACCATTGGATATTGAAGAAATGATTAACCGCACAAACCTTGCACAAATACAATGCTTTTTGCAATATGGCACCGATTGGCTGAAAGACACCTCTAAAGATACATATTCCGAAAGAATAAGAGCATCGGAACAGCGGTCTGTCGAGTTTTTTGAAACATATTTTCCCGATATGGAAAAGTGCGAAAAAGTCACCGCACTTTTTGACAAAGAAATCGGTGTATATAAAGATGTGTATTTTGAAATAGGCTTGATTTTAGGAGCAAAGTTAGGCTTTGAATTGCATGGAAAAGCAAAAGAACTTGGTTTTAAATAAAAAACTCCGATTGTTGCGAAATAAACACAAAACAAAAAAGCGACCTTTTAAAAGGTCGCTTTAAATTTGCGATTAATCTTATTTAACCATATTAGCAACTTCGTCAGCAAAGTTGTCTTCTTTCTTTTCAAGACCTTCGCCTTTTTCAAAGCGAACATAGTCAACAAGTTTAACACCTTAAGTCGGAGGCCAAGCGGTCTTAG
>JAZSLD010000160.1:0-1590 GCA_045535195.1 Clostridia bacterium
ACTCCATCGAAGATGGAATATCACTAAAACTACTTGAATCTAAACCGTTCGGTTTTTTACGTATTATTCATTCTTTACATTAATGCTTTTGTTTGGTATAATTTAAAAGTATGGTACTGAAAGGAAGATTAATGTGAATAAAATAGAAAGTTTTAAGGTAAATCACGATATTTTGGAAAGAGGGATATATATATCCCGTATTGACGGTGATATTGTAACGTATGACATACGTGTAAAAGTGCCCAACGGCGGCGACTATCTTGAAAATGCGGAAATGCATACTATAGAGCATATTTTTGCAACCTATGTACGCAACAGTGTTTATAGCGACAGTGTTGTGTATTTTGGGCCAATGGGCTGCAGAACGGGTTTTTATCTTCTTCTTCGTGACAGCGTAACATATGAGCAGGCGATTGCGCTTATACAGGACGCTTTTGCGTTTATTGCGGATTTTGATGAAGACATTCCCGGTAACAGTCGAATTGAGTGCGGCAATTATTTAGAGCACAACCTTACCGGCGCAAAAGCAGAGGCTGCTGTAATGGTTGATATTATAAAAAACTGGACACCTGATGATATGAAATATAAAGGGTGAGGAAAAGATATGAAAAAAATTGGTATAATAGGCGCTATGGAAGTAGAGATTGAAGAAATCAAGAAAAATATGACCGTAACAGAAACTACTACCATAGCAGGAATGAATTTTTATAAAGGGATTTTGGAAAATACCGAGGTTGTGCTTTCACAAAGCGGAATCGGCAAAGTGTTTGCTGCGGCGTGCACACAGGCTATGATTATGAATTTTGCGCCCGACTGCATAATTAATATAGGCGTGTGCGGCGGACTTTCAAAAGAACTTAAAACTGGCGATATCATACTTGGCGACAAGGTTGTTCAGTACGATATGGACACATCTGCCGTAGGTGACCCTATAGGTTTGATTTCAGGTATTAACAAAATATATTTTGACTGTGATGAAAAGACCAACTCTGCTATAGAGAGCATTTTAAAAGATAAAAACATTAACTACAAAAAAGGCGTTGTTGCTACGGGCGATAAATTTATAAACGACTCTGCTTTGGTTAAGTGGCTGTGCGATAATTTTGACGCTATCGGCGGCGATATGGAAAGCGCATCAATCGGTCACGTTTGCTATATAAACAATGTTCCTTTTGCAATACTTCGCAGTATGTCCGACAGCGGTGACGAAAATTCCGATAACGACTATAAATCATCGCTTGACTATGCCGCTAAAACAACACGTGATATCATAATAGAAGTATGTAAATAAAAAAAGACACCCTCGTGAAGTGCACCCACTCTGCTGGCGAGTTTTTCTATCATATGTTCAGATTTTTCGTACATAAGCAGATGTGTTAATATCCGAACCCGTTTTGTGACGTATTTCAAGACCGACAACAAAGAAAAACAGCGATTTTACTTGATTTAGGCGAGTTCGGATACTAACGCATCTGCTTAAGATGTGCGTGCCTTGTATCTACGCAGGCAGTTATGTATTCGCTGTCAAGTTCGTCAACATATTTTGCAAACTCTTCGCCTATGCACATAGAATGGTCGTAGCCGTCAAAT
>JAZSLD010000014.1:0-3520 GCA_045535195.1 Clostridia bacterium
AAATAATACTTGACGGTGTGTTTTCGCACACGGGCAGTAACAGCGTTTATTTTGACAGCGAGCATATTTTTGGCAATGGTGCCTGCACAAACGAAAACTCGCCGTATAAAAACTGGTTTATGTTTGAGGAGTATCCTCATAAATACACATCGTGGTGGGGGATAGATACCCTGCCTTGTGTAGATGAGATGAATGCAGATTATATGAACTATATAATCTTTGATGACGATAGTGTTATAGAGCATTGGTTAAAACTTGGCGCAGACGGATTTCGTTTAGATGTTGCAGACGAACTGCCCGATGAGTTTATATCTGCGTTTAAAAAACGGCTTAAACAGATTAACCCCGATGCACTTTTGATAGGCGAAGTGTGGGAGGACGCATCTAATAAAATAAGTTACAGCAGGCGCAGGAAGTATTTTTCTGAAAGCGAACTCGACTCTGTTATGAACTATCCTTTCCGTGACGCAATCTTAGGATTTCTAAAAGGGTATGTAAGCGGCGGCGATTTTGCAGATAAAGTTATGACCATTGCAGAAAATTACCCCAAACCTGTTATTGAGTGCCTTATGAATTTGCTGTCAACGCATGATACACGCCGTATTCTTACTGAACTTAGCGGAAAAGGCGAGGGTATGAGCAAAACGGATAAGGCGAATTTTAAATTAAACGGCGAAGAACTTCAGCGAGCTTTGTCGCTTGAAAAAGCCGCTGCGCTGCTTCAGTTTACTCTCCCCGGAAATCCGTGCATTTACTATGGTGACGAAATCGGTATGCAAGGTTTTGAAGACCCGTTAAACCGTGCGTTTTTTGAGTGGGATAATATAAATAAAGAACTTCAGACGTTTTATAAAAAACTTGCTGAACTTAAAAATAGCAATGATGCCGTTAAATACGGCGATATATCAGTTTGCGGAGCAGACGAGCGATATATAAAATTTGCACGCAAGTATGATGAGGCTGTTTATGTGGAAATATCTTTAAACGGGAAATTACCGTCTAAAGATAATACTTTGCTTGAATATAGTGATGAATATGTAAGTATGGTTGTTTATAGATAAAAATAGAAGTAATGGTTTAAACCATTACTTCTATTTTTTCTGCTTTTTTATATTCTTTTGATTTCCATTTTCCTGATACATACACCGCTATGTAAATAGAAAATCCTGTGCCGTATCCCCAGAATATAGAAGATATAAGCGTTATAAACGGAGATGTGCTGCCAATAGCCGCAACGGCAACGTCGCCTATCAATTTGCTTGCCATAACTGTGTCTATTATATTATACGCCTGCCAAAGCTATGCCGAAAACACCAGTGGTATAGCAAAATTCAAAAAGTTTTTGCGTATGTTTCCTTCAAACAATTTTTCCAACAGTAAAACATCATTCCGTTAATTTATACCGAGATATTTTTTGATGTCGGGTATTAGTTTCAAAGTGTCGTTGTATCCCATATAGTAAAGAGCACCAAGTTTTTCTATGTCGTCTTCAAAACGGCTTACATCAACCGGCTTAGTAGGGGATATAACAAAAACTCTGCCTTCATTACGGAGTTTATCAAGTTTATCCAACTGTTTATTGTACATTTCGTTGTTTGTGCCTAACAATTTTGCAAATTCAGGAAATTTATGAAACACCTTTTCAGCAAGTTTTTTAGAACGCTCAGATGTTTCGCTTTTGCGGTAGCTGCTATTCTGGGTTTTTATAACAATAATCTTTTCGTAGCCGTTATCAATTGCCCATTGGTAAGGTACTTTGTCAGCACAGCCGCCGTCTAAATATGGTGTGCCGTTTATCATAACCGGTTTTGAAACGTAGGGGAGCGAAGATGACGCCTCAAGTACCTTGTATATATCACAATTACCGTTTTCAAAATATTCAGCCTTTGCAGTTTTTAAATTGGTTGCAACTACAACAAAACGCTGATTGCCGCTTTCAAAACGGTCATGGTTGAACGGATATTTTTTCATTAACTCGTTAAAAACGTAGTCGTAGCCGAATATGCTCCTTTTTTTAATAAGTACACGGCTGCCGACATATTTTTTGTCGAATCTGTGGTTTAAAGTTATTTTGCCTGCTCTGCCAATCTGCCCTGATATATAGTTCATACCGTTTAAGGCACCTGCCGACACACCTATTGCACAACGCAAGTTTATGCCGTTTTCCATAAGTGCGTCAAGCGCCGCGGCAACATATATACCACGGAATGCACCGCCCTCCATAACAACGCAGCCGTCGGTGAAGTTGTCAGTGGCGTTTCCGCTTGGCAGTTCGTTGATTTTTGAAAATGCTTTGTGTTTCATTTAATTACCTTCCTGCAAAAAATGTTTTAATTCATCGGGGAGTTCTTTGCATATAAAAACGTGCTCGCCTAAGGATAGAGTAGATGCTGCTTTAAGCAGCGTTTTTTCGGGTATGTTTTTACCGCTTTCAAAAACTGCCAGTTTCATATGCGACTCGGCGTATTTTGAAATGGTCACCAGATGTTTTGCCTCTTCGTCGTCTACCGCCACTAATGCAAAGTAACCGTTGTCAAGTTCAAAAAGTACACAAGTATTGCTGAATGCTATAACTTTTTTGTAATTCATAACATCACCCTTTTTGTTTTAATATTGATAATCGCTTTAAGCGAGTTTTCTGCACCGCTCCACGCAAAACTTAACACAGAAACGCTTGCAAACCATAACAGCATAACTGCCGACGGTGTAAGGTTAAGCGGAATTGGTTTTAGTATTTCCAAAAAGAACACGTGTATAAGATATGCGCTGAAAGAAAGATGCGAAAGTTTTGTAATGAGTTCACTTTCTTTATGAAGGTGCTCTCTGCACCATACAAATATGCCTGCTGCTAATGTATAGTGATTTAATGAGTAGCCACTTAAAAACAGATAGTCACCTGTGTTTAAAACTCTGAACATAGAGATTATGGGTGTTATAATAAAAGTTGCTATCGAAATGGCATATATAATGCGCTTCGTATTCTTTTTTAATTCGTATGTGCCGAGAATATACCCCAGCAGAACGTATCCAATATATCCCGTAATTCCGTCATCTGCCAGAAACAGATAAAATCTGCCGTCTGCAAGTGTGTTTATAAGCGGGCGTATGCTCGTCTGGAATATTGCTATTATAAACAGCAATATCAGTTTTTGTGCATTGCAGTTTTTAACAATCATCTGTAAAAACGGCATAAGCAGATATATAAAAAGAATGGAGTAAACAAACCAAAGATGATACGCACTACCGCAGTTTATTAATTCACCAAAAAATCCTGCTACAGATATATCTCTGCCTGCTTGGGCGGTCATATATATGTAATAGAATATGTCGTAAGCGATAAAAGGTATACCTATTTTTAAAAAACGCTTTTTGTAAAATGCTTTTATGTCGGTGATGTCTTTGCTAAGCAGCAGAAAACCGCTTATCATAAAAAATAACGGAACGCCGACTCTTGCAAGTTCGTTTGCATACCCTGTAATATACCATAAATTTCTGCCTGCATTTGCGGCATCGGCATAGT
>JAZSLD010000057.1:0-7250 GCA_045535195.1 Clostridia bacterium
TAAGGTTTATGTTGCGCTTAACACTTTGGTTGAAGACGGCAAACTTGAAGACGCTTATAAGTTTGCAAAGTTCTGTTACGGGTGTGGCGTTGATGCATTAATTGTTCAGGACCTCGGTATTCTTTCTATGCTTAAAGAATGTTTTTCCGAATTTAAACTGAATGCCAGCACACAGATGACCGTGCATAATTTAAAAGGTGTTAAGGCGGCAGAGCGTGCAGGGTTTTCCCGTGTCGTTCTCTCTCGTGAACTTTCTAAAAGTGAAATTGGTAACATATGTGCAGGTGCAAATGCTGAAATAGAGGTCTTTGCCCACGGCGCATTGTGTATGAGTTATTCAGGGCAATGCCTTATGAGCAGTTTTATAGGCGGACGTTCAGGTAACCGTGGTGCGTGTGCACAGCCTTGCAGACTTCCGTATAGCCTTACAGATGCTGACGGCAATACCGTTTGCGAAGAAAAATATCTTTTAAGTCTTAAAGATTTGTGTATGCTTGACGAAATCGGCACATTGGAAAAACTCGGCGTGAAGTCCCTTAAAATAGAGGGCAGAATGAAAAATTCCGCATATGTATCAATGGCTGCGCATCTGTATGACAAATACAGAAACGGCGGCACTGTGGATAAAAAAGATATAGACGATTTAAAATCAGTTTTCTCACGCAGCGGTTTTACAAAAGGATATTTTGAAAACTCTACGGGCAGGCATATGCTAAACATAGACCGCAATAATGACGATGTTTATAAAAACATTACCGATAACGCAAAAGCACGTGCAGATGCACTTGCAAAATCCGATGGCAAAAAGATTAAAATAGACGGAAGTTTTACTGCGTTTCTTGGTGAGATACCCATACTGTGCGTGTGGGATAATGACGGGCACAGTACAACAGTTGAGGGTGAAACGGTAGTTGAGGCGGCATTAAAAGTTGCTTTAACAGATGAGCGTATCCGTGAGCAAATGCTCAAAACCGGCGGTACTCCGTTTGAGTTTGATGACTTTGTTATAAATATAGATAACGGTATCAGCCTGCCGATAAAAGAACTTAATAATATGCGCAGAACAGCCCTTGCCGAAATTGAAAATCAGCGCGCATATATAAGTGACAGAAATGACGTTAAAGATTTTTCGTTTAACATTATAAAAAGTAACCCCAAAACAGAATTTACTGCATCAGGTTATACGTATGAGCAGATAAAGGCACTTGAGCAGACTTGCGTTTCACGTATATATGTACCGAAGAATATATATGATGAACATAGCGAAGAATTTTTGTCCGACAGATTTTTTGCTGTGCTGCCTGCTATAGAACGGCACGGAAAAACCGCTGAGGGGTATGATAGAATATCTGCATCAAACTTTTCGCAGATTTATGATGATGCCACTTTTAAACACGGCGGTTTCAGACTGAATGTATTCAATTCAATGTCGGTTAAATATTTAAAAGACGCCGGTTTTAACAGCGTGTGTTTATCGCCCGAAATGAATATAAATGCAATACGGGCTGTGTCTAAAGATATTCCCGTAGAGGTTATGGCGTATGGTTATATCCCCGTTATGACGGTGCAGAACTGTGTGATTAAATCAGCCCACGGTAAATGTGCTTGCAACGGCAGAGTTAATTATCTTAAAGACCGCAAGGGTGCAAGTTTTCCTGTAGTGGCTGATAAAGATTCGTGCACAAATATAATATTAAACAGCACACCTTTGTATATGGCGGATAAGATGGACGATATATACCGAAGCGGTGTGGCATATGCAAACCTTTACTTTACAACCGAAACTGCCGACGAAGTTAAAAATATAATCAGCCTTTATGAAAATGGCAAGCCGTTTGATAAGCAGTATACAAGGGGCCATTTTTACAGAGGCGTATAGAAGGAGAACTTAAAATGATAGCAGATGTAAAAATTAAGTTTTTAGAAACTAATAAAGAGAAGAACGTACCGTTTTATGCTACACCCGGCTCTGCTGGTATGGATTTAACTGCTTGCCTTGCGCAAGATGTTACTCTGCAGCCGCTTGAGCGCAGGCTCATTCCTACGGGTATTGCTATTCAACTGCCATCGGCAGATTTTGCGGCGTTTATATTTGCACGCTCAGGGCTGGCTTCAAAACACGGTATCACATTGCCGAACTGCGTTGGCGTAATAGATAGCGACTACACCGGCGAACTTATGGTATCGCTCATTAACCTGAGCCGTGAAGCATACACAATAAAACACGGCGAGCGCATCGCCCAGCTCGTTGTTATGGAAGTTGCAAAAGCAAACTTTAATGTAGTGGACGAACTAGGTGTTACCGAAAGAGGTGACGGTGGTTTTGGCTCTACGGGACATTTTTAATCGTATAAAATTATTGCCTGCCGATATATTCGTAATGCTTACTGTGGCACTTGTTGCAGTAATTATATTTGCGTTTGCGGCAGGTGGCAAATCGCCTGATGTTTGTGTGATTGAAATAAACGGCGAAGAATTTGCAAGATACGACCTGCCGTTGCTTACGGAAGAGAAAGTTCTTGAAATTGATAACGAATACGGCAGAAACACCGTTGTTATAGATAAACACGGCGCTACCGTAACGTACAGCGACTGTGCGGATAAGATTGAAGTTAATGCAGGTAAGATTACATCTTCGGGGCAGAGCCTTATATGCCTGCCGCACAGACTTACCGTACGGCTTGAAGGTGCTGATAAGGTAGACGGCACCGCATGGTAAAACATTATTAAAGGAGCATAAAAAAGATGGCCACATCAGAAAAAATCACCCCTATGATGAAGCAGTATCTTGAGGTTAAAGCAAACCACGAGGATTGTATACTTATGTTTCGCCTGGGCGATTTTTATGAAATGTTCAACGAAGACGCCTACGAAGCGTCCGAAATACTCAATATTACATTAACCGGTAAAGGCTCAGGTCCTGAACGTATACCTATGTGCGGTGTACCGTTCCATAGTGTAGACGGCTATATTGCAAAACTTGTTACCGCAGGCAAAAAGGTTGCTATCTGCGAGCAGATGGAAGACCCCAAGGAAACCAAAACCATTGTCCGCCGTGATGTGGTGCGTATTATAACACCGGGAACGGTTAATCTGGACGGAGTACTCAACGAGCGTCAGAACAACTACCTTGCGTCTGTGTATTACTGCGAAGACGGTTTTGGTGTAGTATTTATTGATGCTACAACCGGCGATGTTTTTGCAACTTACGGCGATAACGATATTGTTGAAAACCGCCTTGCCAATGCCATTGCGTGCTTTGCCCCTGCGGAACTTATTGTAAACGAGCAGTCTGCTGAAAATATCGGTGTGTTCACCGAAATGAAAAAGCGTTTCTCGTATTTTGACAGTATGCTGCCTGAAGAAGATTTTGATATAAATCTTGCACGCGAACTTATCAGCGAAAATGCAATTGCCTTAGGTGCGCTAACTTATGAAAAGCATCCGCTTTGTATACGTGCCCTTGGCGGTGCGCTGGCATACCTTAAAGAAACGCAGAAGATAAATTTAAGTTACCTTAACGAAGTAAGGCTTTATTTCAAAAATGAATATATGGAGATAGATTTATCTTCAAGAAGAAATCTGGAACTTACCAGCACCATGCGTGATAAATCCAAAAAAGGCTCTTTACTTGGCGTGCTTGATAAAACACGCACATCTATGGGCGCACGCTTGCTTGCCGAATGGGTAGACAGACCGCTTATGGATTCTGCTAAAATTAATATGCGTCTTGATTCTGTAGAAGAACTCTACAGCGGATTTAAGTTAAGAGAAGATTTGCAGGAGGCTTTGCGTGGCTTTGCCGATATGGAGAGAATATCTTCAAAAATAGTATACGGCAACGGCAATGCAAGGGATTTGCTTGCGCTTGCAAACAGTTTAAAACGCACACCCGTTATAAAAGATTTGCTTAAAAACGCCAATTCGCCTTTGCTTTCCAATGTCGGTACAAATTTAGATACTGTGGACGACGTATGTTTAACGCTTACCACCGCTATTGCAGACGAGCCGCCATTCAGCGTGCGTGAGGGTGGTATGATACGCAAAGGCTACGATGCGCAGCTTGACAGCCTGCGCCAGATGAAAAATTCGGGCACGGGAATACTTAGTTCCATTGAGGAAGCCGAGCGTGAAAGAACAGGCATCAAGCAACTTAAAATATCGTATAACAAAGTTTTCGGTTATTATATAGAAGTGTCAAAAACCAATACGGACAAAGTGCCTGCAGACTACATACGCAAGCAGACACTTGTTAATTGCGAAAGATATATCACTGATGAACTTAAGCGAGTGGAAGATTCCGTAACAAGTGCAAAAGATAAAATAGAAGCACTTGAGTACGATATATTCTTAACTCTTAAAAATATGGTTGTAGATAACCTTAAACGTATACAAAACTGTGCCAAAATGATTGCTGCGGTAGATGTTTTGTGTTCGCTTGCTTTTGTTGCCGCCGAAAACGGATATGTAAAACCCGTTGTTGACGACAGCGATATTATAGATATAAAAGACGGCAGACACCCGTCTGTAGAAATTTCAAACACATCTTCGCTTTTTGTGCCGAATGATGCGTACTTAAATACAGATGATAACCGTTTTCTGCTTATTACGGGCCCCAATATGGCTGGTAAATCAACATATATGCGCCAGACTGCGCTTATTACCCTGATGGCGCAGATGGGCAGTTTTGTGCCGGCGTCGGCGTGCCGTATAGGTGTTGTTGACAGAGTGTTTACACGTGTCGGCGCATCGGACGATATTGCCGCAGGGCAGAGTACCTTTATGGTTGAAATGAGCGAAGTTGCAAACATCTTAAAAAATGCAACATCGAAAAGTCTTATTATATTAGACGAAATCGGCAGAGGAACCAGCACATTTGACGGACTTTCCATTGCGTGGGCTGTGGTTGAGTATGTAAGCGACAAGGAAAAAATCGGTGCAAAGACGATGTTTGCCACACACTATCACGAACTTAAAGTTTTGGAAGATAAACTTGACGGCGTTAAAAACTTTTCAATAGCAGTTAAAAAGCGTGGTAAAGATATAATCTTTTTACGCAAGATTATCTCCGGCGGCGCATCGGACAGTTACGGAATAGAGGTTGCAGGTCTTGCAGGTGTGCCCGATGAAGTTACAGAACGTGCCCAGCAGGTGCTTTCAAGCCTTGAGGGTGGGCAGATAAAAGCAAACGCACCTCAAACGGAACGTGTTTTAGATAAAGCAAACGAAATGCAGTTTCCAAATGAACTTGCAGAGCGCATAAAAAATCTTGATGTATCAACCCTTACGCCTATAGAGGCTATAAACGAACTTTATACATTGCAACTTAAATTAAAAGAAGAATAATCTTAAAAAGGAGGCGGAGCAATGAAGATTAATATTTTAGATAAAAATCTGGCTAATATGATTGCAGCCGGCGAAGTTGTGGAACGACCTGCTTCCGCCGTTAAAGAACTTATAGAAAACTCCGTTGATGCGCACGCAAAAAACATTACCGTTGAAATTAAAAACGGCGGTATGAGTTATATTCGTGTTACAGACGACGGCGACGGCATACACCCTGATGACGCCATAACCGCATTTGCACGTCACGCTACAAGCAAAATCGCCACTAAAGAAGACCTTGATAAAATTTATACTCTGGGTTTTCGTGGTGAGGCACTTGCAAGTATTGCGGCGGTGGCAAAAGTAGATATGTTTACTAAAATCAAAGAAAACGATTTTGGTATAAATGTTGTTGTAGAGGGCGGCGAGGTAATAGAGCATACCGAGGTTGGCTGTCCCGATGGCACTACTATGATTATACGCAACTTATTTTTCAACACTCCTGCACGTATGAAGTTTTTGAAAAACGATGCTGCAGAAACCACTGCAGTTACCGATGTGGTTAATAAAATGATTTTGTGCCACCCCGATGTTTCCATAAAACTTATCAGCAACGGTAAACCCGTTGTTTCAAGCCACGGTACGGGGAGTGTGAACGACAGCATACACGTTGTGTACGGCTCGCAGTATTCTGCAAATATGATAGATGTTAAATATAAAGAAGAGTTTATCAGCGTAAGCGGCTGTACGGGCGCATTTTCGCTTACCAGAAAAGACAGACGTCATCAGGTGTTTTTCTTAAACGGAAGAAATATTGTTAATAAAACAATAAGTGCTGCCGTTGCAGAGGCTTACAGAAATTCTGTTATGGTAGGCAAATTTCCTGTGTGTGTACTTTATATTGATATAGCACCGGGGTTGGTGGATGTTAATGTTCACCCGACTAAAATGGAAGTGCGTTTTTCGAACGAGAAAAAGATATACAGCGCAGTTTACTGGGCTGTAAAAGAGGCTATTACAAACACACGCCATGTTCCTGAACTTGACGAAGAAAAAGTTTTTTCTCAGCCAAAGGTTGAGATGGAAACCCCGCACGATAAAACCGCCGTACAGACGGAACTGCCGCTGAAACAGAGCAAAACTCAGGATGCAATCCGTGAAGAAATTAAAGAAAGTATCCGGATTTCTATGGAGAAAAACAATGCAGAAAATTCTATGCCTGCATTTACCCCAAAAACAAACGTATTTAAGCAGGAAAACACTTATTCAGCATTAAAAGTAAAAAAGGAAGAAAAACCGCAAAACGCAGCACCTTATGTTCCGCCTGTGGAAAAGATTGAAGAAGCTTCAACTCCCGAACCGGTAGTTAAAGAAGAGATTACAGATAAACAGTATGAAGCACCCCCCAAGGCAGAGGAAACCCCCAAACCGCAGTATTTGCCCAACCGTGATTTCACTCTCGTCGGTCAGGTGTTTAACACATATATAATTGCGCAGGCAGGCGAGGATATGCTCCTTATAGACCAGCACGCCGCACACGAGCGTATATGGTTTGAAGAACTGATGGAGCAATGGAAAAATAACGAAATCTGCGCACAGTCTATGCTGATACCCGTAACTGTGCCGTTAGACGCCCACGATTTTGCCATTGCAGAGGCAAACTTAAAGTTTTTTGCCGATGTTGGCTTTGAGATTGACATTTTTGGCTCTAATGATATAATTATACGTAAAGTGCCTATGGAAATGGACGATGCACTCATTGCCGATACTGTCGGCGAGATTATAAACATTTTAGGCGATAATGCCGAAGTTCCAAAACACGAACTTTACGAAAAAACTTTGCATACCATGGCTTGCAAACGCGCACTTAAAGGCGGTAAGCATTTAACTGCTGACGATATGGAGCATCTTGTAGCGGAGGCAAT
>JAZSLD010000123.1:0-1796 GCA_045535195.1 Clostridia bacterium
TTATGTGTGTGCACACGTTGTAGCGGCGGCATACAGCCTTATCATTCCTACAGTTATTCAAGAACAGAATGTTTTTCCCGGCAACGCAATAAAAATGCTTGCAAAAAAATCTACCGTTACTGCTATCAGTTTTGCTGAGAGCACACGGTATCTTAAAGATGCCAATGAAATTCTTTTAACCGGCAATCCTCTCCGTGCAGAAATTCTCTCTGCCGACAGAGCGTCTGCCAGAGCAGAACTCGGGTTGAATGATGAAAAATACATAGTGATTTTCGGCGGCAGTTTAGGTGCAAAAACAATAAACAACGTTGCGGGCGTTTATATAGAACACTTCGGCAACGAAAAAAATGTGCGTATATGCATCGCTACCGGTAAATACGGGTATGACGACGTAAGTTCACGTATAACTGCAGAAAAGTTCCCCAATGTAGAAGTAAAGCAGTATATTCATAATATGGATAAGGTGCTTTCGGCGGCAGATTTGGTGGTGTGCCGTTCAGGAGCAATAACAGTATCGGAAATCTGTGCCCTTGGTGTGCCGTCTGTACTGGTACCTTCGCCAAATGTAACACGTAACCATCAGGAATACAACGCACGTGCACTGTCTGATAACGGCGCTGCGATTACTATATTGGAAAAAGACTTTAATGCACAGAGTTTAAAATCGGCTGCAGACAGCATTATCTTAAACGAAAAAACATCGGACGATATGCGTGCAAAGGCACGTGCAATGGGTAAACTTAACGCTGCTGATATGATTTACAATAAAATAGTAAAGATAACAAATAGTTGAAAAAATTGTTTATATAAATTAATAGAATATTTTTCACCTGAGTATATTTATTTGAAAAATATACTAACTGTTTAAATAAAAACTAATGCTTTCACCCCGCACCATCTAAAGGCATATAATGAAACATATGATTGTTTCGGAGGTGCGTGCTTGTATGAGCGTTATAAAAATACGCGGCGGCCGCCCGCTTAGCGGCAGTATTGCAGTGCAGGGTGCAAAAAATTCCGTTTTGCCCATTTTAGCGGCGTGCGTTTTAAACGGCGGAAAAAGCGTTATACATAATTGCCCTGACCTTACAGACGTAAGGATATCTTTGGATATTTTAAAACATCTTGGGTGTGATGTGAGTTTTTCAAACGGAACGGTTGTTGTAGACTCGTCTGAAATAACTTCCGCCTCTGTGCCTGATGAACTTATGCGGTCTATGCGTTCATCTGTTATCTTTGCGGGTGCATTGCTTGCCCGTACCGGTAAAGCGCAGATATCATATCCGGGTGGGTGTAATCTTGGTCACCGTCCCATAGATTTACACTTGAAGGCATTTAAAAAACTTGGTATAATAACAGAAGAAGAACACGGCAATCTCAATTTTACGGCAGACAGTATATCGCCGTGCCAGATATTTTTGGAATTCCCGTCTGTGGGTGCAACCGAAAATATAATGCTTGCTGTATGCAGAGCACACGGCACTACAACTATTATTAACGCTGCCCGTGAGCCTGAGATAGTGGACCTGCAGGATTTTTTAAATAATATGGGTGCACACATTCGTGGAGCAGGTACCGATGTAATTGAAATTGACGGAACGGAAAAATTGCACGATTGCGAGCATACCGTTATTGCCGACAGAATAGTTGCCGCTACGTATATGGCTGCTGTAGTTGTTGCGGGCGGCAGGGCAGAGATTAAAAACGTTGTGCCGAATCATATATCTGCGTTTATCGCTGTTATGCGTGAGTGTGGTGCAAGCGTAATTGTTTGCGACGATTCTGTTATAATAACC
>JAZSLD010000188.1:0-3542 GCA_045535195.1 Clostridia bacterium
TGCACACGTGTAGGAACACCACGCTGTTCTAATGCATCGCAAAGTGCCAATGCATTAATAACTGTTGCCAGCATTCCCATATGGTCGGCTCTGGTTCTGTCCATATTTTCACCGGTTCTGCCTCTCCAGAAATTTCCGCCCCCAACAACAATAGCCATTTCTACGCCTTCGTCAACACAATCTTTAATTGTGTCGGTTATTTTACCTATAGTCTCCTCGCAAAGACCAAATCCTTTGCCGCCAGCAAGTGCCTCTCCGCTGACTTTGAGTAAAACTCTTTTATATTTCAAACCCATTGTATTACCTCCGTATAGCGTCATAAAAATTCTATTTTACATATTATAACACACAAATTTCAAAAAGAAAATATATATTTTATTAATTTTTTGATTTTTTCATAAAAAAACCTCTCGTCGAGCAAGAGGTTTTAAAATTACATTGTAACGGCATCACGCGGACCTTCTGAGTTATATGATTTTTTCATATATGCATATTCTTCGTCTTGCGGCTTATACGTTGTAACCACATCAGCAACAATTTTTCTGATGTTTTCGTCATTATTGTCATCTATTGCATCATGCAGCAGTCGTAAATCCTTTTCGAGCGTTTGATAATCAGAAAATGTTGGTTGTCCAATGAAGATTTTACTGTGGGCAGTCTTTTTAAGACCTTCTTCTTCCATAAGCAATTCTTCATATAATTTTTCTCCGGGACGCAAACCGGTAATTTTGATTTTTATATCTTCATCAGGGCGCAATCCTGATAATTTTATTAAATTCACAGCTAAATCATATATTCTGACCGGATTTCCCATATCAAGAATAAAAATCTCGCCGCCCTGTGCATAAGAATACGACTGCAGTACCAACCTAACTGCCTCCGGAATAGTCATAAAAAATCTGGTGATTTCTTTATGAGTCAAAGTAACGGGGCCGCCATTTTCAATTTGTTTTTTAAACAGCGCTATTACAGAGCCGTTACTGCCTAAAACATTACCGAATCTTACTGCAACATATTTTGTTTTGCTTACAGTTTGCATTGCCTGAACAACCATTTCACAGATACGCTTTGACGCACCCATTATATTTGTTGGATTAACCGCCTTGTCTGTAGAAATCAGAACAAATCTGTCAGCACCAAATTTATCAGCACATTTTGCAACATTGTATGTGCCAAAAACATTGTTTTTTATGGCTTCACACGGGCTATCTTCCATCAAAGGAACATGTTTGTGAGCAGCAGCATGGAAAACTGCATACGGACGATATTTATCAAACAAAATTTCCATTCTGTTTATATCGCGCACCGATGCAATTAACACTTCAACATCAACATCAGGAAAATCCGCCTTTAATTCCATTTGAATATCATAGGCGTTATTTTCATAAATATCTATTATTACTAATTTTTCCGGTTCTAATTTTGCCAATTGACGGCACAGTTCGCTACCAATAGAGCCGCCACCGCCTGTAACAAAAATAACTTTTCCACGAACATCTGAAGAAATCATCTTATTATCAAGAACTATCTCATCACGAGCAAGCAAATCTTCAATCTGTACATTACGTACTTTAGAAAACATTCCGTTTTCAATATCTTCCAATTTATATATTGCAGGTACAATCTTTGTTATACAATTTGTTGTTTTGCAAATTTCTATAATATTCCGTTTATCTACTTCTTTCGCTGATGGGATTGCAATAACTATTTCATCAATAGCATTCATCTTAACGATTTTCGGAATGGCGTTCCTGTTTCCCATCACCTGATAGCCGGATATAACATAGCCAATTTTATTTACATTATCATCAATTAAACCAACAATTTTGTAGGGAGATTCAATGTTTTTATCAATATCATTAATTATAGTTCTCGCAGCATTTCCTGCGCCAACAATCAACAAATTTTTCTTTGTGCGTTTATTGATTTTGTCATAATAATTCGACATAGAAATCGCAAACAGACGCACAATAACACGAGAAAACATAATAAAGCCCGATGCAAATATACCTGCCAGCAAAAGTATTCTTTCTGTGCATACATTCGGCAGAAAGAAAAATATCGCCATAAGCGCAGCAACTTCAAGCATCATCACTCTGATTACTTTAAAATAATCACTAAGTCCTGCATAAAGCCAGATAGTGTTATATAAACCAAAACACTCAAATGCCACACAGTGAAAAACACAAGAAAGTGCTATCGTTACTGCGAAATAGTAGGTTCCGTACAGATTAGAAAATTCGTCTAAAAACATTGCAGATAGTATGTAGGAAGCAATTATAAAAAGTATATCCGCCAATACAAATATGCTTTTTTGATTCTTAGTCAGAAATTTATCCATTATTTACCTCGCCTTATCTTTTATTTAAACATATTCAAATAATATGCACGTTTTAATGTTTTTTCGGATAGATATGCATTGTTGATGGTTGTTATAATTTCTGTGCTTTGCCCCGTAGATTTCAATATTTTTTCAATATTATTCACAATTTCAGAAACTCTGCCGTCACATTCACCTTCTAAAGCCGTAGCCTTTTTAGCATAGGCTGCGCCTATTTCCAGTTGTTTGGAACGTGTACGTTCTTCTTTGCTGAGTGCTTTGTATTCAGCAACTGCTGATTTTACCATACCATCCAATTTACCTATATATTCATTTTTTAAATTATACAACGATGTTATATAATAACTTACTTCTTTATTATTAGGCGACGCGGAATCGGCGTTCTTTTGTAATTCTTCGAGAATGATTTTTTCAATCACTTGCTCTTTTGTAACGACTCCCGCTTCAATTTGCTGATTTTCTTCTTCGGTAAACGCTCTTATCTGATGACCGATAAATGACTCTAAGTCGCGTTTTAAACTGTCATCGGTTTCGCTTATCATATTTTCTATTTCTTCTGTAGAGTATTTAAATGAATAAAACACGCCTTTAATATTGTTAATTTGCGTAAATACAAGACAGACCAATGCAACAAAAATAATTGCAACAGCAATTAAAAATATACGTTTTTTCACAACGTCACCTCAATTCATATACTGATTTTTCCTTTTTTGATAAGTTCGTCTGCTTCCATAGCAATTTTAAAAACATCAAATACTTCATCAATTGAAGGATTTGCAGGAACGTCGTTCTCAATCATATCTATCAAGTGGTCAAACTGAGTATCAGTAGGTTTACGTTTACCCGACACATTGATTACCTCATACTCTTTTTCGGGAAATTTATAATATTCAATCAAATCTCCCTCTTCCTGGTGTGACATTCTGTCTTTTTTAAATACTACTTTTATGCTTCCTTTAGGACCTATGAATTCTTTTAAATTATCAGAAATCATAGTATTTGACCATCCTGCCTCGTAAAATCCCACACTGCCGTCAGAAAGTTTGGCGGTAATCATACCATAATTATATTTATCTTCAGGAACATCTTCGGAAATTCTTTGCCCCATACCATTTATTTCAATAATTTTTTCGCCGGTAAACCACTGCATAAGATCTATATAATGCACACCACAATCTATAATCGGTGAAGTTTCTTTTAT
>JAZSLD010000031.1:0-1728 GCA_045535195.1 Clostridia bacterium
CCCTTATGCAAACAGCAATGTTGACACGCCGGCACTTCCGGCTGAAAGCTACAGTCTGATTCACGACAGGGAAATCTGCGGTGTAATTGATGTTGGCGGTGATGACCGCGGTGCGTTGGCGCTTGGTAGATATATGCCTGAAATTTGCAAACAAAATAATTATGAAATGATTTTTGTTATAAACAAATACAGATACCTTACTTCATCGCCTGAAGATACGCTCAATATTATGCACGAAATTGAACTTGCTGCCGGAGCCAAATTTACATCTATTGTAAACAACTCAAATCTTGGTGAAGAAACCAACGCTGCTGATGTATTATCTTCTGTGAAATATGCAGAAAAGGTTTCTCAATTATCCGGATTAAATATTAAAATGACTACTGTTAAATCCAGTTTAACATCAGAACTTGAAGGTAAGATAGACAATCTTTTCCCGATTGAACTTTATGTAAGGCAGTCGTGGTTAAAATAAGGAGGAAAAATCAGATGGCTAAAGTTACTTTTAATGAAAGCATTTGCAAAGGCTGTGGTCTTTGCGTAGGTGCTTGCCCAAAGAAAATTGTTGCTTTAAAAGACGAACTTAACGCTAAAGGATATCATCCTGCCGGCGTTACAGATATGGAAAGTTGCATTGGTTGCGCATTTTGTGCAACAATGTGTCCTGATTGTGTAATTACTGTTGAGAAATAAGGAGGAGAGAATTTTGAGCGAAAAAGTATTGATGAAAGGCAATGAAGCAATGGCAGAAGCCGCTATCATGGCCGGATGTAAGCATTATTTCGGATACCCCATCACTCCTCAGACGGAGGTTGCGGCATATATGGCAAAAAGACTTCCAAAAGTAGATGGCGGTGTATTTTTGCAGGCGGAGAGTGAAATTGCCGCTATTAATATGGTTATCGGCGTTGCTGCCACAGGAAAAAGAGTTATGACTTCTTCTTCCAGCCCCGGTATTTCTTTAAAAAGCGAAGGTATTTCTTACCTTGCCGGTTGTGATCTTCCTGCGCTTATCGTAAACGTACAGCGTGGTGGTCCCGGCCTTGGCGGTATTCAGCCATCACAGTCTGACTATTTCCAGGCAACTAAAGGTGGGGGTCACGGCGATTTTCATTTAATCGTTGTTGCACCTTCTTCCGTTCAGGAAATGGTGGATTTAACATCAAAATGTTTTGATTTAGCAGATAAATACAGAATGCCTGCTATGATTTTGGCAGACGGTACAATGGGACAGATGATGGAACCCGTATCTCTTAATGCTGCTGAAGTTAAAACTGTTGATAAACCATGGGCGCTCACCGGTACAAATTGTGAACGTGAACCCAATATTGTAAATTCACTCTTTTTAAAACCGGACGAACTGGAACAGTTCAATATCGAAAGATTTAAGCGTTATAAAGAAATTGAAGCGAATGAAGTTATGTATGATGAATATATGATGGACGACGCTGAGATTTGCATTGTCGCTTTTGGTGTTGCTGCGAGAGTTTCACAGAACGCTATCGATGAAGCACGCAAAAAAGGTATTAAAGTTGGTATGATAAGACCTATTACATTATGGCCTTTCCCGAAAGATGTACTCAATAAGGCGGCAGATAAAGTAAAAGCATTCATTTCAGTAGAACTTAATATGGGACAGATGCTTGAAGATATCGAACTGGCTACACGTTGCAAAAAACCTGTTCTTCTGTGCAGCAGAACAGGCGGTATGATACACACTACCGAAAA
>JAZSLD010000109.1:0-3795 GCA_045535195.1 Clostridia bacterium
AATACTAACTGCGGTTTCTCTTCCGCTGACTTCGTTTACAGCGGTGTCTTTATTCTCTAAATTTTTGTATACCGTAAAAAAGTGGCGCATTTCGTCAAAAACGTGATTGGGCAACTGTTCAATATCGGTATACATATTGTAGTTCGGATCGTTAAACGGAATAGCGATGATTTTCTCGTCGTGTTTGCCGTTGTCAATCATTGATATAACACCTACAGGGTAGCAACGTACCAATGTAAGAGGCTCAATATCTTCCGAGCATATAAGCAGAACGTCCAACGGGTCGTTGTCGTCACCGTATGTACGTGGAATAAAACCATAATTTGCAGGGTAGTGTGTAGAAGTATACAAGATGCGGTCCAGTATAAGAAAACCGGTTTCTTTATCGAGTTCATATTTCTTTTTACTGCCCTTTGAAATTTCCACAACGCACACAAAATCTTCTGCATTAATTCTTTTTGGTGAAATATCGTGCCATATATTAGACATATAACAAACTCCTTTTTTAAATAATGACTATTTTAACATAAAAACCGACTTACGTCAATGAGTAAAATGCGCACCAGCCAATACTTTTTTTCATAATATAAAATATAAAAAGGAGGGAAGGGTGTGTGTAATAGAAAAATATTGGTACTTGGCGGTGATATGCGTATTGTTACGCTGGCAAATAGTTTCTATCTTGACGGGTATGACGTAACGACTTACGGATTTGGCGAAGATATAGAGTTTGAAGCAGGCGTCGGCAGGGCATCTTCGCTTACAGAAGCACTTTTTGGCAGAGATATCGTTGTTATGGGATTGCCCGTTACGAATGATGATATTACTGTTCGTACGCCGCTGTATAACGAAAAAATTTATTTTTATGATGTACTGAAAGCGATGAAAAAAGAGCAGATGTTAATCGGCGGTAAGATTACCCCCAAGATAAAAAATCTTTGCAAAATTTATAATATAGAGGCGATTGACTATTTCGACAGAGAAGAACTAACTGTTTTAAACGCAGTTCCAACTGCCGAAGGTGCTATAGAAATCGCTATGAAGATGCTGCCTATAACTATCCACGGCAGCCGCAGTCTTGTTTTGGGGTTCGGGAGGATAGGCAAAATTCTTGCTAAAGATTTAAGTGCCTTGGGCGCACAGACTTATGTTGAAGCAAGGCGTTTTGATGATTTGTCGTGGATAAAAGCGTATGGATATCACGGGATATATCTTCCTCAATTAAAAGAGCAACTGCCTGCGTTTGACGTAATTTACAATACTATTCCTCATCAGGTGCTTACCGAGGATTTGATGAAATATATAAGAAAAGATTGTCTTATAATAGACCTTGCATCATTGCCCGGTGGAATTGATGACGAAAAGGCTGCGCAGTACGGACTTAAAGTAGTGCACGCACTGTCGCTTCCCGGAAAAGCCGCGCCTAAAACATCGGGTGAGATAATCGGACAGACAATTTTAAATATTTTGGCGGATATGGGGGTGTAGCATATGAAACTCGACGGTATTAATGTAGGCTTTGCTATGACGGGCTCATACTGTACTTTTTCATCTGTTATACCGCAGATAGAAAACCTTGTTAAAGCAGGAGCCGTTGTTCACCCCATAATGAGCGAAAACGCATCAAAAACTGATACACGTTTTGGCAAGGCAGAAGATTTTAAAAATCGTATAGAAGAAATTACGGGTAAGGCGGTTATATCAACAATATTTGCCGCAGAGCCTATAGGCCCCAAAAATATACTAGATATTATGATTATTGCCCCATGTACAGGAAACACTATCTCAAAACTTGCAAATGGTATAACCGATACGGCTGTTACTATGGCAGCAAAGGCTAATCTGCGTAACGAAAATCCGCTTGTCATTGCGGTTTCTACTAATGACGGACTTGGTGCAAGTGCAAAGAATATCGGTTTGCTTTTAAATTTTAAAAATGTTTACTTTGTTCCGTTTACTCAGGACGATCCTGAAAAAAAGCATAACTCTGTAGTTGCACGAATGGAACTTATACTTCCGACTTTGGAACTTGCTGCAGAAGGTAAGCAAATACAACCTGTACTTTACAGATAAAAAATCAGCGGCATTGTATGCCGCTGATTGATACATATTATCCCAATTTTTCTATTATAATATCTGCTATACGCTCAGATGCGTGTCCGTCACCGTATGGATTTGCGGTACGGGCAATTTTTTCGTACATATCTTTATTGTTTAATATAGAGTTAGCAAGTTCTTTAATTTTCTCTTTATGCACACCGCCCATAACAACAGTTCCTGCTTCAACTGCTTCGGGACGTTCGGTTTCGTTACGCAAAACTATTACCGGCTTGCCGAGGCTCGGTGCTTCTTCCTGAAGTCCGCCCGAGTCTGTCATAACAAGGTAGCATCTTGCCATAGCATTGTGCAATTCTTCAACATCAAGAGGTTCTATAAGATGTATTCTTGGGTTGTTGCCGAGTATTGATGTGGCAGTTTCGCGCACTGCAGGATTTAAGTGCATAGGGTACACTACCTGAACATCAGGATTTTCGTCCACAATCTCTTTAATTGCAGTGCATATATTTTTTAAGGGCTCACCCAGATTTTCTCTTCTGTGTGCGGTTACGAGAATAATTCTGTTGTTTTTAAAATCTAACGATTTCAATGTTTCGTCATTGAATACATAATCTTCTTTAACTGTTGTCTGCAAAGCATCAATAACAGTATTACCCGTTATGTATATGCTGTCTTCGCTTACATTTTCTTTTAAAAGATTGTTTTTGTTAGATATAGTGGGAGAAAAATGAAAATCTGCTATAGCACCGGTGAGTTTTCTGTTCATTTCCTCGGGGAACGGCGAGTATTTGTCGTATGTGCGAAGTCCTGCCTCTACGTGCCCCACTTTAACCTGATTGTAAAATGCCGCCAAAGCACCAACAAATGTGGTAGAAGTATCGCCGTGCACAAGTACGATATCGGGCTGTGCCTGCTTGATTACCTCGTCCATACCGGTTAAGCCGTTTGTTGTGATGCTTAAAAGTGTCTGGCGGTCTTTCATAATGTTTAAGTCATAGTCCGGTTTAATATCAAATATTTCAAGTACCTGGTCAAGCATCTGTCTGTGCTGAGCAGTTACCGCAACTATAGACTGTATCTCTTTACGCTTTTCCAGTTCTTTAACAAGCGGTGCCATTTTAATTGCTTCGGGACGTGTGCCGAATACTGTCATTACCTTAATCATTGGAATTCCCTCCGTTTTCATGCTCTATTTGTTCTTCGATATCGTGCTTTATCTGCTCTGTCTGCCATGATATAAGTTTGCTGCCGAATATAAGTAGCAGAAGCACTACAGATATCATTAAAAACGCTGTTTGTGCGCCTTGCTCAATTAACACTACTGCGCTTAAACCTAAAAGCATTGCTATTACATAAAGTATTGCAACAGTTTGTTTTTGCGAAAATCCCATATCCATAAGTTTGTGATGCAAATGACCTCTGTCTGCACCCATAATAGGACGTTTGTCGTGTATGCGTCTGATAATTGCAACGCTTGTGTCGAATATTGGCAAACCTAAGATTAAGAACGGTATGATAAACGATATAATTGCATAGCCTTTAAACAAACCCTGTATACATATTACCGAAAGTATAAAGCCTAAGAATGTAGAGCCGGTATCGCCCATAAATATTTTTGCGGGGTTGAAGTTGTAAGGTAAAAAGCCTAAACATCCGCCGGCAAGTGCGGCAGAAATAACTGCAACTGTTGGCTCACCTGCTAAAATTGCTATAAAAAACAGCGAGAAGGTTGCAATA
>JAZSLD010000087.1:0-4060 GCA_045535195.1 Clostridia bacterium
AGCCTTCAGACTTTAACTGGGACGAAATTTTTGCAGGTGCTGAGTGGTTCCACTTTACAGGTATTACTCCCGCAGTTTCTGACGATTGCACAGCAGTATGTCTGGAAGCCTGCAAAAAAGCAAAAGCAGCAGGCGTTAAAATCAGCTGCGACTTAAATTTCCGCAAAAAACTTTGGACAAGTGAAAAAGCAGGCAAAGTTATGGGCGACCTTATGCAGTATGTTGACGTGCTTATCGCTAACGAAGAAGACGCTGAAAAAGTATTCGGCATCAAAGCAAGCGGCACAGACATCACCGGCGGCACACTCTCTGGCGAGGGCTACAAAGATGTTTGCAAACAGTTAGTTAACAGATTTGGTTTTAAAAATGTTGCTATTACTCTGCGTGAGAGCATTTCTGCTTCTGTAAACAACTGGGCAGCACTTCTCTACGACGGCAAGGACTTCTACAAATCAAAGAAATACAACATCAACATTGTTGACCGTGTAGGCGGCGGCGACTCTTTCGGCGGCGGTCTTATCTACGCTATGCTGGAGGGTTACTCAATGCAGGATACTATTGAGTTTGCAGTTGCGGCATCTTGCCTTAAACACTCTATCGAGGGCGACTTTAACTTAGTAAGCGTTGACGAAGTTAAAAACCTTATGAAGGGCGACGGTTCAGGCCGTGTTCAGAGATAATAAAATCTATTTTTAAAGCGGTGCTTAAAGCACCGCTTTTTTCTTTATAAACAAATGATGTCATAAAAGGTCACAACCAGATCCAATCTCCGTTTTTTAATTATTCAGTTTTATCGTCAACTATAAGTTCTTTTAAAGACGTTGCAAGACCTGCTATTCCTTGTATCTGGCTGGGGATAATGATTTTTGTTGCTTTGCCGTTAGCGGCTTTTTCAAACGCCTCTAAACTTTTAAGCGCTACAACGGCTTCTGTGGGGTTTGCTTCGTTTAATCGTTTTAAACCCTCTGCAACAGCGGTCTGTACGCTTAAAATCGCTTCAGCCTCACCCTCTGCTTCACGGATTTGTGCTTCTTTTTTAGCCTCGGCACGCAAAATAGCGGCTTCTTTCTCACCCTCGGCAACGAGCACAGCAGACTTTTTCTCACCCTCTGCACGCAGAATAAGTTCACGGCGTTCACGCTCTGCTTTCATCTGGCGTTCCATTGCGTCCTGAATTTCAGACGGAGGCAAAATGTTTTTAAGTTCTACACGGTTTACCTTAATACCCCACGGGTCTGTGGCTTCGTCTAAGATTGCACGCATCTTTGTGTTAACGGTATCACGGCTGGTAAGGGTTTCATCAAGTTCCAGATCGCCAATGATATTTCTTAAAGTTGTGGCGGTTAAGTTTTCTATAGCCATAAGCGGTCTTTCCACACCGTACACATAAAGTTTAGGGTCGGTTATCTGGAAGTATACAACCGTGTCAATCTGCATGGTAACATTGTCTTTTGTTATAACCGGTTGCGGAGCAAAATCAACCACCTGCTCTTTAAGGCTGATATTTCTGCCCGTTTTTTCTATAAAAGGAATTTTAAAATGAAGTCCCACATCCCATGTTGCCTGATACGCACCAAGTCTTTCGAGTATAACTGCATAAGACTGCGGTACAATTTTGATGTTTGCAATAATTATTATTGCAATGATTAAGAAAATGATTAAAAACAGCATACAATTTCCTCCTTTTAAACCTCTACTTTATTTTTACTCGCAACAACGAGTTTTACTCCCTCTATTGCTTCAACAACAACTTCTTCGCCCTCGTCTATTGTACTTCCGTCCGATGTTACTGCCGACCACACCTGACCGGCTACGGTTACCGTGCCCGAAAATTTATCGGGTGTGATGCTCTCGCGCACGATTGCGGTTTTGCCCACTACTCTATCGGCATTGGTTTTTTCGCCTTTAACGGCAAGTTTCTTTTTAACCAAAGGCCGTGTAAGCGCCAGAAGTATCAAAGAGGATACTATAAATATCGGCACCTGCCACACAGGCGAAACGCCCAACGCAACTGAGATAAGCGTTATAAGCGCACCTGCCGCAAACCATATTGTCATAAGATTTGCCGTGTTCGCCTCAACAATACAAAGCACTACAAACAGTGTTGCCCATACGATATAAGTCTGCATACAATCAACTCCTTTATAAATATATATACGAAGTGTCAACGAATTTGACCGTTACCTGTTACAATATACTTAACAGACGTAAGTTCGGTTAAGCCCATAGGTCCTCTGGCGTGCATCTTTTGTGTGCTGATGCCAATCTCTGCGCCAAAGCCGAATTCAAAACCATCGGTAAAACGGGTGGACGCATTAACATATACTGCCGCTGCGTCTACTCTGTCCAAAAACGCATTTGCGGTTGTATAATTTTCTGTTACAATACATTCCGAATGGCCTGTACCGTACTTTGCGATATGCTCAATGGCATCGTCTAAACCGTCTACCATTTTAACGGCAAGTATAAGGTCGCCGAACTCTGTAGCGTAGTCTTCTTCCGTGGCGGCAAGTGCGCCGTCAAACTTTGGAATTGACCTTTCGCAAGCACGCACCTGAACATTTTTATCTGCAAGTGCGGCGGAAACTTTTGTATAGAACTCCTGTGGAGCATCTTTATGAATAAGCAGAGTTTCGGCAGCATTGCAGACAGACGGTCTGCTGGTTTTTGCATTTATAATAATATCTACCGCCATATCGGCATTACAGTCTTTATCGGCATATATATGGCAGTTGCCAACTCCCGTCTGGATAACGGGAACGGTAGCGGTATTAACAACGGCATTTATAAGGCCTGCACCGCCACGGGGAATTAAAACATCGATATACTCATTTAGTTTCATCATTTCGGACGCAGTTTCCCTTGACGTATCACGTATAAGTTCTACAGTACCATCGGGAAGTCCTGCTTTTTTTACAGCGTCTTTCATAATATCGGCAATGGCGGTGTTAGAGTTTATAGCCTCTTTTCCGCCACGCAGTATGCACGCATTAGACGATTTTAAGCACAGTACAGCGGTATCGGCAGTAACATTGGGGCGTGATTCGTAAATAATACCGATTACACCCAGCGGCACACGGCGCTTTGCTATCTGCAATCCGTTTGGACGGCGTGTAGCACCTACAACCTCGCCAAGCGGATCGGGCAGATCACGCACCTGACGAACGCCCTCGGCAATGCCTTTAATGCGGTCTTCGGTAAGCCTTAATCTATCTACCATAGACGCTTTCATGCCGTTCTTCTCAGCATTATCCAAGTCTATGGAATTAGCAGATAAAATCTTATCGCTGTATTTTTCCAGATCGTCCGCTATATACGTGAGCGCTTTGTTTTTATCGGCAGAACTTACAGTTGCCAGAATTCTCGACGCACTACGTGCTTTTTTACCTATTTCAATAAGTGCCATAATAATTCTCCTTACTGTGTCGCTCTAAGGTGGTCTTCATAATTTACAGAAAATGTGTGCTTTCCGCTTTTATTAACGCCAAAATACAGATAGTCTGTATTTTCGGGATTTATTGCCGCTACAATAGACTCCTCACCCGGGTTGGCAATAGGACCTACGGGAAGCCCCTCATAAAGATACGTGTTATAGGGCGAGTCTATCTTGGTATCTGCCTCGGACAAAACCGCCTTGCGCTCACCGAGGATATACTGAACCGTAGCACACGACTGCAGTTTTGTAAGTCCGCCCTCGCCGTTTAATCTGTTATGAAAAACCGACGACACGGTGCGTCTGTCAACATCGCCCAGTGCCTCACGCTCAATTACAGACGCAAGTATTACGGTTTCGTCTATATTGTCTATATCATATTTGGAAATCACCTGCTCAAATATTGTGAGCATTCCATAAACAACCTCGCTTGCAGGTGTGTTTTTATTAAACGTATACGTTGTGGGGAAAAGATACCCCTCAAGCACATATTTGCGGTCTGACTTATTATCGATATCTTCTAAAAACTCAAAATCGTAATCAGTTGTAGACGCCGCTTTTAAAAACTCGTCAGCGCTACAGATACCTGCCTGCTCCATGGCGGCGGCTATCATATCGGTTTCAAAG
>JAZSLD010000048.1:0-2567 GCA_045535195.1 Clostridia bacterium
CCCGACTTTTTTTGTGTCGAGTATTTTGCGCATTACGGCAACAACGTCGTGCGAGGTGAACTCCTGCTCTTTATTTACTATTATAATTCCGTTAATAAATATCACCTCGATGGGAAAATGTTTTGGAGATGGGGTTCTTAGGGGGAACCCCTAAGCGGTTTTAGGGGTCCGGTTGTCCCACATAAATGTATGGAAGCATTGTAGGGGACGGCGTCCCCGACGTCCCGTTATAAAAATTTATTTTTAAAATATTTATTTTACAAGGGGAAATATCCCCTTGAACCCCTTAGTCGACTAATTCCAGAATTGGACAAATTATATGCTCATTGCTTTTTGCCTTTACCCACCGCACGCAATAAAAACTCATTTTATGCGTGCTAAACCGATGCTTTATACGTTATAGGGAATTAATCGCATCGGTTTTGGAAGGCAAAAAGCAATTTCACATTAATTTGTTTGCCAATTCTTCCATAGGTCGACCTTTAAAACCGCATACCATATAGATTTGCCGAATCACAACTCTTTTTCAATTTCTTTAAGTATTGTTTCCTTCGCTTCGTCAAGCGAACATTTAAGCGTTATACCTGCGGCACGCATATGTCCGCCGCCGCCGAGTGTGGAAGCAATTTGCGAAACGTCCACGCTCTCGCCCGAGCGCAGGCTAACCTTAACTTCGTCGCCACGTTTTTTAAGGAACACACCAACCTCTACACCCTCAATTCCTCTGGGCAGGTTGGTAATAAAGTCCACTTCGTCAAAACGCATATCCTTGCTTTCTAAAAGTTCATCGGTTACGTAAATAACCGCCACTTTGCCGCCAAAATGCGTTGTAAGGGTAGATGTTATATCGCCTATTATATCAATCTGCTTTTTGGTGTAAGTGTCAAACAATTTTTTAAATATTGCCGCACTTTCCACACCGTTTTCCAAAAGGGCAGCACCTGCACGCATTGTACGTGCCGTGGTTGATGAGAACTTAAATCCGCCCGTATCGGAAACTATAGCAGTATAGATGCAATCTGCCATAGCGCCCGTTGGTTTTATACCCATAACGTCTGACGCAAGGTAGTACATAATCTCGCCTGCTGCAGCAGCATCGGGAATAACAGCATTAACCTTTGCAAAGCCGGTGTTTGTGCGGTGGTGGTCAATGCAGGCGGTGCGCTCTGCCGAGTTGAAATCTTCGATTTTGGCAGAAAGCCTGTCCGCACTTGCACAGTCAATCGCTATATATGCGTCAAATTCCTGCACGTCTTTGGCAGAGCAGGAGTTATCCCATATAAATTCAAGGTGGTGCGGAACATCTTCGCCGTTTATGCACACGGCAGCACGTTTACCCATGGTACGCAGCATATGCCACATACCAAGGCACGAGCCGACACAGTCGCCATCAGGGTTTGCGTGCCCTATGATGGCGAAGTTGTCGTTATCTTCGATGAATTTTTTAATTTCATTTAAACTCATCATACTTTTCCCTCGTTAATTTTGTGAATTAAATCGTTTATGTGCATACCGTAGTCTACAGAACGGTCAAGCACGAATGAAAAGTCCGGAGTTATGCGCAAGTTAAGGCGTGCAGAGATTTCACGGCGGATATAGCCCGACGCACTTTTAAGTGCTTTGAGTGCCGCCTCTTTTTCCTCTTCTGTGCCCATAACGGAGATATGCGCCTTTGCGTATTTTAAATCTTTGGTAACGTCTACCGCCACCACAGATGTCATAGCAGGAATACGCGGATCTTTAAGCGTACGGATAACCGCCGCCAACTCACGCAGGACTTCTTCTTTAATTCTATCTAATCTGTTGTTAGCCATTTATATTTACCTTTCCACTTCTTCCATATCAAACGACTCTATAATATCGCCCTCTTTGATATCGTTGAAGTTCTCAATGCCGATACCACATTCGTAGCCGGAGGCAACCTCTTTTGCGTCGTCTTTAAAGCGCTTGAGCGATGCCAGCACGCCCTCGTGGATAACTATGCCGTCACGCACGATACGTACCTGAGAATTACGCAGGATTTTACCCTCCTGAACGTAACCGCCGGCGATTGTGCCAACGCCCGAAACTTTAAAGGTGTTACGAACTTCTGCGTGGCCGTATACAACCTCTTTGAATTCAGGAGCGAGCATACCTTTCATAGCGGCTTCGATTTCCTCTATAGCGGTGTAGATAACTCTGTATGTGCGGATATCTACATTGTCACGCGTAGCAGTTGAAACTGCCTGAGCGTTAGGACGTACGTTAAAGCCTACGATTACTGCGTTAGAAGCAGCGGCAAGCATAACGTCGCTTTCGGTAATTCCGCCTACGCCGCCGTGGATGCACGCTACACGCACTTCTTCGTTAGACAGTTTTTCGAGCGACTGCTTAACAGCCTCAACAGAGCCCTGAACGTCTGCTTTAACGATGATGTTAAAGGTTTTCATCTCGCCCTCTTTAATGTGGTCAAAGAGAGAGTCGAGAGATACAGCCTTGCGTGACTGGTTAGCCTCTTCTTTTGCTTTGAACTTTCTCTGTTCTACTACTTCTCTTGCTTTGCGTTCGTCTGTTACGGCGTAAAAAAC
>JAZSLD010000022.1:0-1626 GCA_045535195.1 Clostridia bacterium
CTAACTGTTTGCAAACATCTTTGTAGCCCTCGTCAGAGAGTGTGCCGCCGGTGATGTCTGTGCCGCTTGCTTTGATGCCGAATACTTTTTCAGCGTCTTCTTCGTTAGCGATAAGCACGTCAACGTACTGCATAAGGTCGCCCATAACTTTGCCTGCTTTTTCGCTTGTCCAAAGTTTTTTGCGGAAGTTTAAGTCGCAGCTGATTTTAACGCCTGCTGCTTTTGCTTTTTTGCAAGCCTCAAGGCAAACTGCTGTGCAGTCGTCGGAAACTGCGGGAGTAATACCTGTAAAGTGGAACCACTCAGCACCTGCAAAAATTTCGTCCCAGTTAAAGTCTGAAGGCTGTGCTGTAGAGATAGAAGAATGTGCACGGTCGTACACTACGTTTGATGCTCTCTGTGATGCACCTTTCTCTACAAAGTAGATGCCAAGTCTTTCGCCTTTTCTTGATATGTAACCTGTGTTTACGCTGTGTTTTTTAAGCGTAGCGATACAAGCGTCACCGATAGGGTTAGCGGGGATTGCCGAAACAAAGTGAGCATCGTGACCGTAGTTTGCGAGGGATACTGCCACGTTAGCCTCACCGCCGCCGTACTCTACATCAAAACTCTGTGCCTGAATGTATCTTTTAAATCCTGGTGTCTGCAGGCGGAGCATAATCTCGCCCAATGTTACAACTTTTGCCATTTTTATGCCCTCCAAATTATATTAATTAGTTATTTCTTGCTTTTTTAATGTTTTCAACAAACTTTTTAGCAGTTTCAGTGATAAGTTTGTAATCGCCTGTTTTAGCGCCTGCTGTAAGTGCACTACCTGCGCCGACTGCCACAACGCCAGCCTTGAACCACTGGTCAACATTGTCTACGTTTACGCCGCCTGTAGGCATAATGTTTGCCTGAGGAATAGGACCTTTGATAGCCTTAACCATTGAAGGACCGAATGCCTCGCCGGGGAACAGTTTGATGATATCGCAGCCGAGTTCAAGCGCTTTGATAACGTCTTTTAATGTCATAACGCCGGGCATGCAGGGGATTGCATAGCGGTTACAAAGTTTGATTGTATCTTCGTCGAGCGCCGGGCTTACTACATACTCAGCACCTGAAAGAATAGCAATTCTTGCGGTTTCAGCGTCTAAAACTGTACCTGCGCCGAGAATGATTTCGCCGCTTTTGTAGTAAGAAGCGAGTTCTTCGATAACTCTGTGTGCACCCGGAACTGTAAAGGTAATCTCTACAGCGGGAACGCCACCCTCTAAGCATGCATCGGTAATGCGTTTTGCTTTGTCGGCACTTTCTGCACGAACAACTGCTACGATACCAGCATCGGTAACTTTTGTGATAATCTGTTGTTTATTGCTCATTTTATCTCCCTCTTTCATAAAAATTCCATAGATACTTTGAGTATAGCATATTGTAATTAATTTATCAATAGAAAAAATCGATTAAAATTCCCAAAACACAAAAATATTTACACAAATTTATATTGACACACAAAAAATGTAAACATATAATTAATGTAATGTAAATTCGCTGATTGATATGATTTGTTTTTTGGTGGCATTTAAAAAATCAATGTGATTTAACGAGGATAAATAAAATGACAGTTATTTTTGAGCAAGTATTTAT
>JAZSLD010000176.1:0-5623 GCA_045535195.1 Clostridia bacterium
CTTGCATATACATCTTCCAAAATCCTTTTAGCCGGGGCGTTGTCGTTTATATTATACTCTATACTGGCGTCTTCATTTTCAATCTCCCACGCATCACCGCAAGCAACACGTATCTGTTTTTTTACATCTTCTAAATCGTAAGAAAGCCCAATGCGGCAGTCAAAAGTAAGTTTAATATTTCCGTTTTCGGTTAAACGTACAATTCCGTTTGCACATACAAGTTTGCCAAAAGCGTCATCATTATGCGCAATGCCAAAGCCTGTGCCGTGGCAGTCTTTAAGGTATGCGGAAATGTCGTTAAGCAATTTTGCATCGTTATCGCCTATTGCAGAGCATTTGGAAAGCATCCCCGCCATAACCATTGCGGCATTGACAGCGGTTTCTGCATCCATTACGTGCTTAGCAACACCCTTTGAAGTAATATATATTGTATCTGCATCTTTTGAAATAATGAAATTATCGTTGTCTACACACGCATTGCTTATCTGCGTCCACAGTTCATCGCTGTAGACAAGTTCAGCATTCAATTCGCCAAGCACTATATTAAATGCCTCGCCGCCGTGGAATTTTTTAATAGTAGTCGTTGGGGTTTTACTTACTATGTCAAATTTAATCATACTGCGTTCGCCGCAGATACACGGATACATTGCATCAGGAACAAGCGATACATCGGGCATTTGCTCTTTTGCGGCAAATGCGCTGATATCTTCCATACCCGACTCTTCGTTACTGCCGCTGAACATAACAAGTTTGCTGTTAAAATTAAGCCTGAGGTCGCGGATAATTTTAGCCGCATACAAAGTTTCTATAATACCCGACTTATCGTCATTACAGCCACGACCAAATATATACCCGTCCTTTACAACAGGTTCAAAAGGCTTGCATACCTGCCATTTATCGTCTACGGGCACTACATCTGTATGCGAAAACAAACCGATTGATTTATCGCCATACCCGTAATATGAAAGAGCATATCCGTCTGCATGATTTATGTCTGTTTTAAATCCGTTTTGTTCAAAAAGCGATGCGGTTTTTTCAAGCATCTCGGCACACTTTTCGCCAAACGGAGCATCGCCTTTTGCCTCTCCTTTTACAGACGGTACACGTACAAGTTCAAGCAAATCGTCTACAATTTTATCTTTATTTGCACTAATATATTCATCTATTTTTTTGATAATTACATCATCACAATATTTCATACATATCTCCTCCGATTTATATAGTTATACCCCTGATGCAACTAAGGTAATCAGGGGTAATAAATTTTATAAAAGTTTATTTTTAATCAGCGCAATAGTTGCAATCAATGTAGCAACGGCTGAAACACCAATCGCTATCCAGAATGCGTGCGGTCCGTGCGCAAACGGTATAGCGTCTACGTTCATTCCGTAAAACGACGCAATCATTGTTGGTACAGACAGTATAATGGTGAAAGATGCAAGGTATTTCATCACTATATTTAAGTTGTTTGAAATTATAGAAGCAAATGCGTCCATTGTGCTTGAAAGGATAGTTGAATAAATATTACACATCTCTATAGCCTGACTAACCTCTATGAGTACATCTTCAAGCAGGTCTTCGTCTTCTTCGTAAAGTTTGATTATTCTTCCGCGTGAAAGTTTTTTGATAGTAGCCTCGTTTGCCTTTAACGATGTGGAGAAGTAAACCAAACTTTTTTCCAAATCAAGCAGTTGGAAAAGTTTCTGGTTTTTCATTGACTTGTGAAGTTGCTTTTCCATATCTTTAGATACTTTATCAATCTGTTTAAGGTACTGCAGGTATCTTACCGACACTTTATAGAGCATCTGGAAAATGAAACGCGCTTTCATATTGGTGTATACGCCTTTCATTCTGCCCTGAGCAAACTCTGCTAAAATAGAGTTTTCTTTAAGGCAAACTGTTATTATATTTTCTTTAGCATATATAATACCAAGCGGCATTGTGGAATATATAATAGCACCGTTATCTTCCGTAGCAAGCGGAATGTCTATAATTGTAAGTATCTGTTCCTCTTCTATGTCAATATGCGAACTTTCCTCATCGTCCAGCGCCGCACGCAGAAAATCCATCTCTATACCCAACTCAGACGAAACAAATTTAAGTTCGTCCTCTTGTGGGTCTATCATATTAATCCAGCAGTCTTTTTCTATATTATCAACGGCTGTTATAACACCGTTAATTGTTTTGTAAATGTTTATCATTTGTCACACCGACTTTCCTATAATATTATTTTGCATCAGGGAAAAAGCCGAGCAGAAAACTATTCTCGGCAACCATGCTGACGACATAGGAAGTGTCCATAATCTCACGCAGAAACTCTGCTGAAGGAATAAGTGATATATATGTAAGGGCAAGCACGGCAATGCACACCCAGAACATTCCGCTTACAACACCAAACAGTCCGCCGAGTAATCTGTTGCACTGTTTAAGCACGGGGAGTTTTGCAAAAACATTAAGTACCTTAAACAAAAATTTTATAAGGATTTTTACAACTATAACAGTAATTATAACCGATATAACGCCTATAAGTACTGTTGCAAGGTTATTTGCCATAGTATCGGCGGCAGACTCTACGCCTGCTTCCAAAGGTTTTCTTAAAAATTCAGGTACAGACGAAAGGTCTACTGCAGATGAACCCATTGAAGCAGACAATTTTTCAGATATAAACTTGCCAACGGGAGAGTTTGTAATAAACTCGGTAATCTTACTGTACGACAAAAAAGCAACTATTATGGAAATCAAAAGAGAGCACATATTGCAAAGTGATCGGACAAAACCACGCTTAAATCCTAAATAAGCACAAACGACTATCACTGCCACCAATACTATATCGAGTATCATTTATATCTCCTCCCTTTTAATGTATATTCAAAAAATTACTGTAAATTAACTATTTCTGCATTGTTTCCCGATGCAATAAGAACATCACCGTTATCCATAAGCACGGCATTTTTAATATCTTTGTTAACATCAAGTTTTGCAATTTCGTTTCCGCGTTTGCTTACAAGAGCAAGTTTTCTGTCGGATACAACTAAAACTTTGCCGTCCGAGGTGTCCAGGCAACCAACAGCACCGTTTGCTATATATGTGCCTTTTTCTTTAAGATTACTGCCTAAAATTTTAATTTCTGTATCGTTTAAAACAGAGTCGCTTTCATTAAGGGCAAGCACAAGTTCATTATCGTCGCCTATATCATAATTTGTAAGGCTTTTGCCCGAATATGAATACTCTGCCTTTTTCTCGCCAAGGCTGTTAAATACAGCGGCACCGATATCCCCCACAACAAGCAGAGTATCTTTACCGGTATATTTGATCTGCATTATAATATTATTCTCTAAAACCTGACCTGCAAACGGTTTTTCCTGCGAGAAATTAAAAAGCATAAGTCCGCCAGACGCAGTGTTTTTAGAAAAATCCGCCGTTGCAACCGCCAAAGTGCGGTTGTCGTAAGAGATTGCTGCGTCTATTATATAATTATCTGCGCTGTGCCATTTATAAAGCACCTCACCCTCAGGCGAATATACCACAACCTGCGCCTTATAGCCTTTTTCGCGGGTGATAAGTGCGCAGTAGCCGTTTTTGTTTACGCTGCCGCCAATTATGTTATTCTCGGTTGCAAATTCTAATGAGTCGCCGCCTTTTGTAAGCATAGCGCCGGGCACGTCAAAACTGTAAGTTAAAACATATTTTCCGCCGGTTTTAATAACGGGTGCAGCGTTGTTCTGGTTTATTGTCCAGATGTTGTTCATATTACCGTCAACACACGAAACGGTGGTGTTACGGGCAACAATGGCATTGCCGTTTAAACCCGACATAGCATAGTCTTCCGTCTTTTCAAATTCTATAACAGTTTCATTTACAAGGTCTATACCTACGCCCGAAAAAACATTATGCAAAAGCGGATTGTCTATATTCATATAAAGCGTAAAAGCAGTAGATGCAATCAAAAGAAGTATAACTATAATTAAAAATCTGTTCTTTTTAGCGTGGCGTTTTTTCTTTCTTGCTTCTATCTGAGATTTATCAATCGGTTTTTTATCACTCAAGGGTATCCCTCCCAAAGGTCATAATATACACAAGTATTATACCATACATTATTTATGTTTGCAAGGGTTTAGGCAACAAAAAAAGACTTGTCGTTTTGACAAGTCTTTTTTGGCTTTCACGTTCATAATAGATGCACGGTATTTTAGTGATATTCTGTACTTCGTACAGAGTGATGTTTTTGATAAATCAAAAGTGATATTGAAACCTTCGGTTTCAGTTATATTATATTTGCCTTTTAACTGTGCAAAGCACAATATCACTTGACAAAGCCAAATGAAACTGCGTAGCAATACAACTTGCCGTAGGCAAATATAACTGAAAAAAGCACTTGCAATTCGCAAGTACTTTTTTCTAAAGCTGATGACCGGAATCGAACCGGTGACCTCTACACTACCAATGTAGTGCTCTACCTACTGAGCTACATCAGCATTAGTGCTCTTTTTATCAAAAGAGCGACCAACGTGGTATATTATATCACGTTTTTTTTAATATGTCTATAGTTTTTTTCAATTTTTTTGAAATTATTTAAGAACATTTATACGGTAGTTATCTTCTATACCTGTTATAGTACCGCCCATATCAAGAGTATCCGTAATAAGCCTTATATGGTCTGTGCAGATTTCCTCGCCGGGTACTAAAAGCGGAACTCCCGGCGGATATTTGCATACTATTGTACGGGCAACCCTACCCACGGCATCTGCCATATCAACAGTTTCACACGGTGCAAAATATGCTTTGCGCGGATTGGTTACAATACGTGGTGAACACAATTTAAAATCGTCTGCTTTATTCGGTTTGACGGGCATTTTTTTAGTTATTGCCAGAACTGCTTTGGCAAGTGCTTTAATATCAGATGCGCTGTTATACGCAGTTGCAATGCACACTATATTGCGTGTATCCGCCATTTCAACCTCTATTTTATATTTTTTTCGCAAAATATCTGCAACGGCATAACCTGTTATGGGCAGTTTTGAAAAATTTATGACTATTCTGGTTTTATCCATAGCGTGTATCGCACAACCGCCAAGAAGTTCCTCGCCCACCCAGTATGCCTTTGCCTCAGCATTAACCAATGCACGGCATTTATCAATTTCACGAAGTATGGGCACATATCTCTTTTTAAGTTCTGCAAAGTTTAAAACCGCCGCCTCTAAAACGCACAGCGACGCATACGACGGGCTTGAAGTGTGGTACATAGAAAGCACTTCTTCTATCTGCCACGGAGCGAACTTATCCATATTAATATGCAAAAGCGCACCGCCTGAGAAAGCGCCCATAGTTTTGTGTATGCTCTGCACGCATATATCCGCACCGCACTTAACAGCACTGTCGGGAAAATCATCTGCAATATGAAAATGTGCACCGTGAGCCTCGTCAACAAGCAGAAGCATACCTGCCTTATGCACAACTTTGGCAATAGATGCAATATCGCTTGCCGTACCATAATATGTAGGCGATGTGATAATAACCGCCTTGGCGTCAGGATTGGATTCTGCTACGCTTTCAACCTCGGCAGGCAAAATACCGCCCGTAAAGCCGAACTGATAGTTATATTCGGGCGTTATATACACAGGCA
>JAZSLD010000043.1:0-4383 GCA_045535195.1 Clostridia bacterium
CCGCTTGGCCTCCGACTTTATAACGTTTTACACTGTAAGCAAACATATCGAGAGCTAACTGTGCTTTTTCGTCGCCTTCTTTAGCAGCTTTTTCAAGATCTCTGAAGTCACTGCTGAGACCTGAAATACCGAATACACCAGATTTTTTGTTCATAAGGTCATTAACGCCTTTTACGTCCAAGCCTTCTTTTTCCATGAGGAATGTTACGATTGCAGGGTCAATATCACCTGAACGTGTACCCATAGCAACACCTGCCAATGGTGTGAAGCCCATTGTGGTATCTACAGATTTGCCACCGTCTACTGCTGTGATTGAAGAACCGTTACCAAGGTGCAAAGTGATGATTTTAAGGTCCTCAGGCTTTTTACCGAGAATTTCAGCGGCTCTGCCGGAAACATATTTGTGAGATGTTCCGTGGAAGCCGTATCTTCTGATTTTGTGCTTTGTATACATTTCGTATGGAAGTGCATACATATATGCTTTCTGTGGCATTGTCTGATGGAATGCAGTATCAAACACACCTACCTGAGGAACGCCGGGCATAATTTTAGAACAAGCCTCAATACCTATAATATTTGCAGGGTTGTGCAAGGGAGCAAGTTCCACGCACTGCTGAAGTGCATCCATAACAGCGTCGTCAATAACAACTGAACCGCTGAAAATCTCACCGCCGTGAACAACTCTGTGTCCTACTGCGTCAATTTCTTTCATATCAGCGATTACGCCAACCTCTTTATCTGTAAGCGCTTCAATAACCATTCTGATAGCATCTGAATGGTCGCCCATTGCGTCTTCACGTACAAAATCATCTCTGCCGCTTACTTTCTGTGTAAGTTTACCGTCGATACCAATTCTCTCGCAAAGACCTTTTGCCAGAACTTTTTTTGTATCGATATCAATAAACTGATATTTAAGTGAAGAACTACCGGCATTAATAACCAAAATTTTCATTATAAATTCAACTCTTTTCTGATTTATTTAATTATTTATTTGCCTGTGCCTGTACACAAGTGATAGCAACAACACCAACGATATCTTCAGCACTGCAGCCGCGTGATAAGTCGTTAACAGGTTTTTTAATACCCTGAGTGATAGGACCGTATGCTTCTGCTTTAGCAAGACGCTGTGTTAATTTATATGCTATGTTACCTGCGTTGAGGTCAGGGAAAATAAGTACGTTTGCTTCACCGGCGATATTGCTGCCGGGTGCTTTGCTCTTACCTACTGAAGGAACGATAGCAGCATCTACCTGAAGTTCGCCGTCGAGTTGAATGTCGGGGCGTTTTTCTTTAGCAAGTTTGGTAGCAAGTTGCATTTTGTCTACCAGTTCAGATTTTGCGCTGCCGTATGTAGAATATGAAAGCATTGCAACCTTAGGCTCTGCCTCTACAAGGTTTTTAAACGATGCTGCACTGCTGATAGCAATTTCTGATACTGCATCAGCATCGGGGTTTTCGTTAAGACCTGCGTCTGAATATATAAATGTGCCTTTCTCGCCGTATTCACAATCAGGTACTACCATTACAAAGAATGCCGATACCAGTTTTGTGCCGGGTGCTGTTTTTAATATCTGAAGTGCGGGACGAAGAACATTTGAAGTTGAGTTGACTGCACCTGCAACCATACCATCTGCGTAGTTTTTCTCTACCATCATAACACCGTAGTAAAGTGAGTTAAGCATGGTTTCTTTAGCCTGCTCTTCTGTTACGCCCTTAGCCTTTCTCATTTCATAAAAAGCGTTTGCGAATTCGTCTGCTTTATCAGACTTTGCAGGGTCGATAATCTCTACGCCGTCAAGTGAAATATCACCGGCAACCTCTGCAATTTTATCCGCATTACCTAAAAGTACGATATCACATATATCCTGCTCTACTATCATAGACGCAGCTTTTATGGAACGGATATCCTCGCCCTCTGCCAGAACTATTCTTTTTCTGTCGGCTTTGGCTCTCTCGATTGTTCTCTCTAAAAATTTACTCACGTGAATTGCCTCCCAATATTCTAAACTTTTACCAAATAATTATACTACACGAGTTTGCATTTTTCAATAGTAAAATGTAATAAATTACATATTATTTGCAAGAAAATAATTTATCTAAACAAAAAACTTTCGCTCTTTATAAGGAACGAAAGTTTTTATTTTATTTCTTGAAATTTTCTTTAATCTTTTCAAAAAAGCCTTTTTGCTGTTTATAGTTTTTGTCGTTTGTTATCTCGCCAAACTTTTCAAGTGCCTGTTTCTGATCGTTTGTAAGATTTTTAGGAACTTCAACTATAACATTTATTATCTGGTCGGCTCGCACGCCGGAACGCAGATTTTTAATACCCTTACCGCGTATTCTGAAAGAAGTGCCGCTTTGTGTGCCCTCAGGAATAGTATAGGTCATCATACCGTCTAAAGTGGGTATCTCAATATCGGCACCCAATGCCGCCTGAACAAATGTAACGGGAACATCACAGTATACCTCGTAACCATTACGTGTAAATATTGGATGACGTTTTAATGCAACGGTAACAAACAAATCACCCGCAGGACCGCCTTTAATGCCTGCATTACCCTGACCACGGAACGATACTGTTTCGCCATGGTTGATACCTGCAGGGATATTAACCTCAATAGTGCGTGAGCGTTTGATTTTACCCTTACCCTTACACTTGCTACACGGATTTTTAATAATAGTACCCGTACCGCCGCAGTTATTACACGGAGATACGTTTACAAACTGACCGAATGGAGAGCGCTGTGTAGTGCGCACTTCGCCAGTACCGCCGCAAACGGGGCAAGTTTGTTTATCGCTTGCATTTTTTGCGCCAACGCCGTTACACTCGTCACAATCTTCTACTCGGTAAATTTTAACCTGCTTTTTAACACCGAATGCAGCCTCTTCAAAAGTAAGTACAATATTTTCCGTAATATCCGTGCCCTTGCGTGGACCGTTTCTGCGCCGTGACGAGCCGCCGCCAAAACCGCCGCCGAAGAATGAGCCGAATATATCGGATATATCCATATCGTCAAATCCACCGAAGCCGCCAAACCCACCGCCACCAAAGCCGTTGGGGTCTGTGCCGGCATGACCGAACTGGTCGTAACGCGCCCTTTTCTGGCTATCGCTTAAAACTTCGTAAGCCTCGTTTGCCTCTTTAAACTTAGCCTCAGCCTCAGCGTTGCCGGGGTTAACGTCAGGGTGGTATTTTTTAGCCATTTTACGATAGGCTTTTTTTATATCGTCATCAGAGGCGCCTTTTTCTACGCCAAGCACCTCGTAATAATCGCGTTTATCTGCCATACATTTCACCTTTCATACACAGCAATAGCGTGGCATATCTGCCACGCTTTGCCAAAGGACATAACTTAATTATTTATTTTCGTCGTCTACTACAGTATAGTCGCCGTCATATGTGCCGCCCTGACCGCCCGCAGCACCGCCCATATCGGGACCTGCCTGCTGAGCGCCCATATCAGGGTTAGCAGCCTGGTACATCTTTGTAGATACTTCGTAGAACTTATTCTGCAGTTCTGTTGTTGCTGCTTTGATTGCTTCAACATCTGTACCTTTAAGTGCTTCTTTAACAGCGTCAACCTTAGACTGAATATCAGTTTTGTCTGCTTCTTCAAGTTTGTCGCCGAGGTCAGCAAGTGCTTTCTCGCACTGGTATACAAGTGCGTCAGCACCGTTTCTTGCGTCTACGTTTTCTTTGTTCTTTCTGTCTTCTTCAGCAAACTGCTCTGCTTCTTTTACTGCTTTTTCAATATCTTCTTCGGAAAGATTTGAACTTGCAGTAATTGTGATATTCTGCTCGTTACCTGTTGCCATATCTTTAGCAGATACGTGTACGATACCATTTGCGTCAATATCAAATGTTACTTCAATCTGTGGCACGCCTCTTGGAGCAGGAGCAATGCCGGACAGAGAAAATCTGCCGAGAGTTTTATTGTATGCAGCCATTTCTCTTTCGCCCTGAAGAACGTGGATATCAACACTTGTCTGGTTATCAGCAGCAGTTGAGAATACCTGGCTCTTTTTAGTAGGAATGGTTGTGTTTCTTTCGATAAGTTTAGTGCATACACCACCCATGGTTTCAATACCGAGTGAAAGCGGTGTAACGTCTAACAGAAGAAGGTCTTTAACATCACCTGAGAGTACGCCCGCCTGAATAGCAGCACCCATAGCAACGCACTCGTCGGGGTTGATGCCCTTGTGTGGGTCCTGACCGATAAAGCGTTTAACAGCGTCCTGAACAGCAGGAACTCTTGATGAGCCACCAACGAGTAAAACTTTGCTGATATCGCTGGGGTTTAAGCCTGCATCTGAAAGTGCACGTCTTGTAGGCTCCATTGTAGCCTCAACAAGGTCTGCTGTGATTTCATCAAATTTCGCCTT
>JAZSLD010000169.1:0-5157 GCA_045535195.1 Clostridia bacterium
GGACCGTTTAAACATCTGGGACCTGCTTTGGCAAACAATGTAGGCGCAACTTCTTTTACCAGTACAAGCATACGGCAGGCGAGGTCGCGGATTTCCCACTGCGCACGTTCACAACATCTGTGATGGAAAAAGTTCATAAGGCTGCGTGCGTTTAAAGTTGCAATCATTTTTGTTTCACATGCATTGGGCAGAACATATCTGGCATCTTCAATCGCCTTTTTCTCAGCGGCATTTTTCGCTTTATTCTCGTCCATTCCGGCATATACCATATCCGCATAATGCTTTTTATACAAAATATCGGCAAGTTCGTTATACGATTTAACATCGTCTTCCATTGCTTTTAAAAATGCAGCCTTTGCTTCGGGGATATTTTCAATCTCCGGCGGTGTTACAAATTCAAACTGACCTTCTTTTACATATCTTTGAGATTTAACGCTGTATGAGGCAAGTCTGTGCCTTGTAAACTGTGCAAGCAAAGAACGGCTTACTCCTTCAATACCAAAAGTAAAGGTAATATGTTCAATCGGGCTTTCGTGCCCCATATTCATAAGACGTTTTAAAAACTTTTCGGTTTTTTCTTCATCAAGCCCCTGTAATATGCCGTCTATCCCCGATGAAGAATAGCATAGTTTTGCAGCGGCAGCAATTATTTTCTCCGGCTCCGGAGTGTGTTGTAAAAGTTCAACGTTCATATTTATCCCCTATTCCTGTTTAAATTTTTTGCCTTTAAACAAAACTGTTATACCGAATTTAGGTAAATCGAGCATTCTGAAAAAGCGTTTAGGTTGCTTGATAAGTCTGTAAAGCCATTCTATGCCGTGTTTCTGATAAAACTCAGGAGCACGTTCAACCGTTCCTGCAAAAACATCTAAACTGCCGCCCAAACCCATACAAACTTTACAGTTAAGTTCTTTTTTATGGTCATCAATCCATTTTTCCTGCTTGGGTGCGCCAAGGCACACAAACAGTACATCAGGTGATTTCATATTAATATCTGCAATTATTTGCTTTTCTTTTTCCGCATCAAAGTATCCGTCTGCACAACCGGCAATTATAAGTCCGGGGTGCTTTCTTTGTATATTTTCAGCAGCGGTTTCGGCAACGCCGGGCTTAGAGCCGAAAAGGTATATGCTTTTCCCCTCTGCACTCATCTTTTCAAGCAGACTGCACGCAACATCATAGCCGGCACATCTTTCTTCAATAGGATTTTTTAAAATCTTAGATGCATACACAACACCTATACCATCTGCCGTTAAAAGCGAGGCATCATTTAAAACATCACGAATTTCATCGCTTCGGTACCCTTGCATAATTATCTCCGAATTAGGTGTATAAACTGTTTTAGTTTCTCCACCGTCTGCAATGTAGTTCATAATAATGTCTGACGCCTGCTCGATGCTTACTTTATCTACCTTTACACCAAGTATATTTACTTTATCCGCCATAGTATCCTCCAAGGATATAAATAGTTAATTAAATCATACCATAAATTACGTATCAAGTCAAACAAAAAGTCCGCCTTACGACGGACTTATTTTTAAAATATTATTCACCTTTTAGCATACTTTCGAGTCTATCCAGACCTTCTTTAATATTCTCCATACTGGTAGCGTATGACCAACGTACATGGTTAGGTGCTGCAAAGCCGGTTCCCGGAACAACTGCAACAAGTTTATTATCTAAGAACACCTGTGCAAAATCGTCGCTGCTTTCAATTACTTTTCCGCAGATTTCCCTGCCGAGGAGTTTTTCAATATTCATCATCACATAAAAAGCACCGTCAGGCATAAGGCATGATACACCGTCTATACTGTTTATGCGTTCAACCATATAATCTCTGCGTTCTTTAAACGCTTTCTTCATCATAATAAGGTCATCAACGGGGCCGTCAAGCGCAACACCTGCAGCAACCTGCGCAATAGAGTTAGGGTTAGATGTAGCATGACTCTGTACACTACCCATTGCCTTTGCAAGGTCCTTCGGTGCAGCAAGGTAACCAATTCTCCAGCCGGTCATTGCGTATGTTTTGGATACACCGTTAATTATGATAGTAAGATTTTTAATTTCTTCACCAAACGAAGCAATGCTTACGTGTTTTGTGCTGCCGTAAATAAGATGTTCATAGATTTCATCAGAAATTACATACAGATTATACTCTACTGCAACCTGTGCGATTTCACGCAGTTCTTCAACAGTATACACCATACCTGTAGGGTTACTGGGGCTGTTTAAGATAAACGCACGTGTGTTAGGCGTGATTACAGAAATCAAATCCCTCGCAGTAAATTTAAAGTTGTTCTCTTCCTTTGTAGGCAAAATAACGGGCACGCCGTCGTTGAGTTTAACCATTTCAGGATAACTAACCCAGAAAGGTGCGGGAATGATAACTTCATCACCCGGATTTAAAATGGCTCCAAATGCGTTCATAAGCGAATGTTTTGCACCGTTACTGATGATTATCTGGTCGCTTGTATAGTCTAAACCGTTATCGCGTTTCAGTTTGCGTACAACTGCCTGTTTAAGTGCAAGAGTACCCGACGCAGGTGTATATTTTGTAAAGCCCTCGTTGATTGCAGTAATAGCAGCATCTTTAATGTGCTGGGGTGTATCGAAATCAGGCTCACCTGTACCAAAGCCGACAACATCTAAGCCGTCTGCTTTCATCTGCTTAAATTTAGAATCAATCGCCAAAGTGGGCGATGGTGAAATGCTTTTAAATTTTTCCGAAATATACATTAGGTGTCTCCTCCGTTTTACAATTTTACTCAATTACACAAATATAATACACAGTATACTATAGAAAAACAAAAAATGCAATATTTTTAATGTGCAAATTTCATTTTTTATAGAAATTCAGGAAATTTTTACAGTAAATACCACGAATTATCTGATCGGGATAATTCATTTTTGCAAGTTCGTTAAACAAAATATTCATTTTTTCACAAGAGTCTATATCTTTCATTTTATATTCTATGCCATCAAAATCTGCACCAAGCCCAATATTGAACTCACCGTCCAAAGAACAAAAATGTTCTATATGACGGATAAGGTCGTCAACGCAGGCGGTATCAGTACCATTTATAAAAAGCGGATATGTGTTAAGTCCTACAACTCCGCCTTTTGCACATATTATTTTAAATTGCTCTTCGGTAAGGTTTCGGTTATGCTTACATACTGTTCTGGAATTTGAATGGGTGGCTGTTATTTTCAATCCGTCAAATTCTATAGCATCATAAAAACCTCGGTCTGAAATATGAGATATATCAAGCACCATACCAAGCGCACACATACGTTTAAGTGCATCTCTGCCCATAGGACTTAATCCGTCATTATTGTTTTCTATCCCTCCGCAAAGAGGATTATCATTATTCCATGTAAGGCTGAGCGTTCTTACGCCCGTTTTATAAAGTTTATCTATATGCTCACATAAAAAATCAGGGGTATTACCTATACCCTCTAACGAAACCAAAGCAGACACGGGTGTTTTACATTTTGCAACATCGTCGCCATCAACACAAAATGTTGCAAGGTCGCTTTTATCACATTCACTTTTAAGCAATTCTATTAAAGAAAAAATATCTGCAATATTTAATTTACCCGAATTAAATATTGCAAATATCTGTGTTGCTTTACCGTAAGTTGACAATCGCTTAAAATCAACATCAAAACAATTGCTGTGCAGAGTTCCCCTTTGAGCAACTTTAAGCAATGTGTCGCAATGTGCGTCAAACATCAATCACGCCCCCGATGCATCAAAAGCATTTTTAATAATATTTATTTTTTTAGTGCTAAATAAATGACTGTTGCTTATATAAACCTCGGCAACATCAAAACGAACAGGCGCATCAATGCCGTTTACAGACGTATAAAAAAGTGCGCCTTTAATTATTTTTTGTCTCTTTTTATAATCAACCGCTTCACACGCAAGTCCGTAGTCCTCTCTGTTACGTGTTTTAACCTCTACAAAGCACAAACAATCACCATCGTAAGCAATAATATCTATCTCACAAAATTTAGTTTTATAATTACGCTTTACAATTTTGTATCCGTTTTTGGAAAGGTATTTGGCGGCACAATCTTCACCGTAATCCCCTATTTTTTTTGTATTCATTTTACATACTCCGAAACGCCTTTAAATGTAAGCCTGTGTATAGGCGACGGACCGTATTTAGCCACCGCCTCTTTATGGTCTTTTGTAGGATAGCCTTTATGCTTTGCAAAACCATACTGAGGATATATTTTATCCATTTCGGTTATGTATCTGTCCCTTTCAACCTTAGCAAGAATTGACGCCGCCGCAATAGCCTGCACCTTTGCATCGCCCTTTACAACCGCCTCATAAGGAATATCCATCTCGGGTGCACGATTACCGTCCAAAAGTGCAAAATCTGCCTTTTGTGAAAGATTATCCAATGCCGTTTTAAACGCTTTCATAGCGGCATTTAAAATGTTTATTCTGTCAATTTCTTTTTCGTCAACACTCACTATTGAATAAGCAAGTGCAGATTCTTTTATAACATCATAAAGTTGTTCACGTTTCTTTTCGCTTAATTTTTTAGAATCGTTTATTCCGTCTATAACCAAACCTTTCGGGAAAATAACGGCAGCAGCATAAACGGGTCCTGCAAGCGGTCCCCTGCCGGCCTCGTCAACGCCTGCTACAAAATCATAACCGGCATCCCATAATTTCTTTTCGTATTCAAGCATATCAGCCATTTTATACACTCCTAATTTTTCGGTGGAATTTCCAATGTTATATTACCGAGTTTTGCGCCACGGAATTCATCAAGCAAAATTGATGCAGCACGCAATGTATCTATCTCGCCGCCTGATACCACAAAACCTCTTTTGCGCCCTAAAAGTTCCAAAAGTTCGTATCCTTTAAGATCGTCCATATCAGTCATTTTATATCTGTCAGTTAAGGCTTGCGGATAGTTATCACGCAGAAACTCTAAAAAATAGCACGCAAGTTCTTCTGTGTCTATAACCTCATCACGAATAGCACCCGTATACGCCAGACGAAGACCAACCTGTTCATCTTCAAATTTGGGCCATAGTATTCCGGGAGTATCTAAAAGTTCAAAACCGTTTGAAAGACGAATCCATTGCTTACCGGTAGTAACACCGGGTCTGTCACCTGTTTTTGCACTTTTTTTG
>JAZSLD010000086.1:0-8858 GCA_045535195.1 Clostridia bacterium
TGTACAAGTATGCATTCCAGAAACAGACGTGCAGGTATTTTAATAGGCCAGGGCAATAGTTTAAAAGACACTTTGGATAAAGTTCATATGGTTGTAGAGGGTGTTCATTGTGCCGGCGCTGCGTACGAACTCGGCAAAAAATACGATGTCGAAATGCCTATTATAAACGAAGCCTATGAAGTGCTCTATAACGGCAAGTCGCCCAAGCAGGCAATATCTGATTTGATGTGCCGTGATAAAAAAGATGAAATCAAATAAAAAAAACTTGTAAAAAACAGAAAATGGTAGTATAATATATATGTTTGATTTTTAACAATCCAATTGCGTTTGAAAGGAACAGGTGAACTATGGTATCGTTAGATTTATCGAAAGTAAGTAATTTTGTTTCAGAACGTGAAATTGCTAATATGAAAGAATTAACATTGACCGCAGCTAAAATTCTTGAAAAAGGCAACGGTGCAGGTAACGACTTTCTGGGTTGGGTTGACCTTCCAGTTAATTACGATAAGGCTGAATTTGACCGTATTAAAAAAGCGGCAGAAAAAATTAAAAACGATTCCGAAGTTTTGATTGTTATAGGTATAGGCGGTTCATATCTTGGCGCAAAGGCTGCCCTTGATATGCTTACCGATACTTTTTATAATTTAAAATGCAAAGACACTCCACAGATATTCTTTGCCGGCAATTCTATAAGTTCAACATATCTTAACGACTTGATTGAACTTGTTGGCGACAGAGATTTCAGCGTTAATATAATTTCAAAATCAGGCACTACTACAGAGCCTGCCATAGCGTTCAGGGTATTCCGTGATATGCTTATTAAAAAGTACGGTGCTGATGGCGCTAAAGAAAGAATTTACGCAACTACAGATAAAGCGCGCGGTGCACTTAAAAACTCGGCGGATAATGAGGGGTATGAAACTTTTGTAATTCCCGATGATGTTGGCGGACGTTTCTCGGTTTTAACTGCTGTGGGTTTGCTTCCTATAGCGGCAGCGGGTATTGATATTGACGAAATTATGCGTGGTGCACAAGAAGCAAGAGAAGCCTATAAAGCAGATTTTGAAAACAACGACTGCTACAAGTATGCTGCAGTAAGAAATATATTAAACCGTAAGGGTAAAGAAATTGAAATGCTTATAAGTTACGAGCCTGCACTTCAGTACTTTGCAGAGTGGTGGAAACAACTCTACGGCGAGAGCGAAGGCAAAGACCAGAGAGGTATTTTCCCTGCGTCGGCAAACTTCTCTACAGATTTGCACTCAATGGGACAGTACATTCAAGATGGCAGAAGAATTTTGTTTGAAACTGTTTTGAATGTTCAGGCGCCTAAAAAAGATATTGAAATTTTAAATGATGACGAAAATATTGACGGACTCAACTTCCTTGCAGGAAAAACTGTAAGTTATGTAAACGGCAAAGCGTTCCTTGGAACAGTGCTTGCACATAATGACGGTGGAGTTCCCAATATGATTTTGAATATCCCCGCACTTGATGCTTATCATTTTGGCAACCTTGTGTATTTCTTTGAAAAAGCATGTGCGGTAAGCGGATATATGCTCGGTATTAACCCGTTTGACCAGCCCGGTGTTGAAGCATATAAGAAAAATATGTTTGCACTTTTAGGCAAACCGGGTTACGAAAACGAAAAAGCAGAACTTGAGAAAAGATTATAATATACAATAAGAGGAGGTAATTAATCATGAAAAACACCACTTTGGTAGTAATGGCAGCAGGTATGGGCAGTCGTTTCGGCGGACTCAAACAGATGGAACCTATCGGCCCTAACGGCGAAGCATTGCTCGACTTTTCTGTGTATGATGCTAAAAAATCAGGTTTTAATAAAGTAGTATTTATTATAAAAGAAAGCATTGAGGCAGATTTTAAGAGATTGGTCGGCAAAAAAATTGAAGAAAAGATTGATGTTGAGTATGTGTTCCAGACAGTAGACAATCTCCCTGAAGGCAGAGTAAAACCCTGGGGTACTGCACATGCTATTCTTTGCTGCAAAGATGTTATAGATGGTCCTTTTGCAGTTTTGAATGCTGACGACTACTATGGTAGCAATGCTTTTGAAGAACTTAACAAATATATGCAGACAGCAGGCGAGTTTGAGTTCGCTATGGTTTGCTATGACCTTAAAAACACAGTAAGCGATAACGGTTCTGTTGCACGTGGCGTATGTGTTATTGAAGACGGTTATATGGTAGACATCAATGAGCGTACAGATATAGAAAACTTCAAATGCACAGGCGATAACGGTGAACAGATTTCACTCTCTGAAGATTCAAAAGTATCTATGAACCTTTGGTCATTCGGTCCTGAGATTTTCCCTGTTCTTGAAGCAGAATATGAAAAATTCCTGCAGGGTGACAATCTTATAAAAGCAGAGTTTTTAATTCCTATTGTGGTAGGTGATTTGGTTAAATCCGGCAAAGCAACCGTTAAAGCAATCCCCAATAAAGACAAATGGTATGGTATTACATATAAAGAAGATAAAGCAACTGTGCAGGAAGCAATGAAAAAACTTGTAGAGGAAGGTCTGTATGATGGAATTTAATTTGAAAAATATTGTTGATTTATTTCAGATTGAAGGCGAATATGCAGATGCTTCACTATATGGCGAAGGTCATATTAACAGTACATTTTTAATTAAAACAACTGCCGAAAAATACATATTGCAAAAAATTAACAACACCGTATTTTCTTCACCCGAGGAACTTATGGATAATGTTGTTATGGTAACTGAATTTTTAAAGAAAAAAATTGAAGCAGCAGGCGGAAATCCTAAAAGAGAAACTCTAACAGTTATCCCTGCAAAAGACGGCAAAAGTTATGTTAAAACTGAAAACGGCGATTACTACAGAGTTTATATCTTTATTGACGATGCTATAAGTTTTCAGGTTGTAGAAAATCCTATGGACTTTTATAATGCTGCAGCAGCGTTCGGCAAATTCCAGAATATGCTTTCTGACTTTGAGGCTGATAAATTGCACGAAACCATTAAAAATTTCCATAATACAAAAACAAGATTTGACGATTTTGAAAAAACTGTTGCGGATAATAGATCAGGCAAAGCAGCAGATGTTCAGGCAGAGATTGACTTTGCAATGGCACGCAAATGCGATGCTGCTATTATCGTAGACGCTATTGCAGAGGGCAAAATTCCTTTGAGAGTTACTCATAACGACACCAAACTTAATAACGTATTGGTTGATAGCGAAAGCGGTAAAGGTATTTGCGTAATTGACCTTGATACCGTTATGCCGGGCTCTTTGCTTTATGACTTTGGCGATTCTATCCGCTTTGGTACCAATCCTGCTTCCGAAGATGAGAAAGACCTTTCAAAAGTATATTGCGACCTTAACCTCTTTGAACATTATGTTAAAGGCTTTTTAAGCGAAGTGGGCGACAGTATTACAAAAGAAGAAATCGAACTTCTGCCAATGTCTGCCAAACTTATGACGCTTGAGTGTGGTATCAGATTTTTGGGTGACCACTTAAATGGCGATGTTTATTTTAAAATCCATAGAGAAAATCACAACTTAGACCGTGCGCGCGCACAGTTTAAGATGGTTGCCGATATGGAAGAAAAAATGGAACAAATGAAAGCTATTGTAGCAAAATGCACACAATAATTACTTGATTTTAAACGGGAGATGAAAAAATCTCCCGTTTTTCTTTAAAAAATTTAAAAAAAGTCTTGAAATGTTAAAAAAAATGTTGTATACTATCATAGTAAGTTTTTGCCGATGTGATGGAATTGGCAGACGTAGCGGACTCAAAATCCGCCGGTAGCGATACCGTGCCGGTTCGACTCCGGCCATCGGCATTAAAATCCCCGTTCTTTGAACGGGGATTTTAAAGTTATTGATTTAAAATTCTAAAGCGGAAAAGGAATACATAAATAATGACAAAATTTAAAGAAATTATTTCATATATTTTCTGGGGCGGCATAACAACTGTAGTAAACTGGCTTGTTTATGCTGTCTGTGTTGAAGTTCTTTTTGTACCGCCGACGGTTTCAAATGTTATTGCGTGGGTTGCCGCTGTAACGGTGGCGTATATCACCAATAAACTTTTTGTGTTTGAAAATAAAAGTTGGCAAAATGCCGGCAAAGAAATCATTATGTTTTTGTCAGCGAGAATTTTTTCGGGTATTATTGAACTTGTCGGTATGCCGATTATGCTGTCTGCGCTTAATTGGGGAACATTTTTAGGTGTATACGGGTTTGGCGAAAAACTTGTACTCAGCATAATAGTTATTGTACTTAATTATTTTTTTAGTAAATATTTTATTTTTAAAAACAAAAATTGATTTGTCCGCCTTTCGGGGCGGATTTTTTTGTCATAAAACGGAAAATTAGATTAATTTCTCATTGAATTTATAAAAATAGTGTGGTATACTTAGTACACTATAACTATTATGGGGGAGTTTGCGTGAAAAATTTGCACATTAAAAAGAAGGAGTCTGTCTTTTCTGTTCCGACAGTTTTTGTGGACAGATATATGCCGAATGCCGATGAGGTGTCGGTAAAGGTATATTTATATTTGCTGTGCCATTTAAACGACGCAAATCTAACCATTGAAAATACTGCGGTGTCGCTTGGTGTAACAGATGCTAAAGTTATAAAGGCACTTAAATACTGGCACGAACAGTCTGTAATAAATTTTGATGATGCAGACGGTGCTTGCTGTGTTGAATTTATGAAATTAGATGCTGGCAGTATTGCGGAGCAGTCAGATGAAAAAATTGCGGATGAAAAACCTGCTTTTGCTGAGCCGCCTAAATATTTGGTAAAAGACATTAATACTGCGTTAAAGAGCGATAAAAACGTTCGTGATATGTTTTTAATAGCAGAGCAACTCCTTGGTAAGCCTTTAAATCATAACGATATGAAAACTATGTATTCATTTTACGATTGGCTTAAACTGCCGATTGATGTAATTGTTATGTTGTTAGAACACTGCACGTCTATTAAAAAAATGGATTTACGCTATATTGAAAAGGTTGCAATTACCTGGGCAGATAAAGGTATAGATAATTTTGAAAAGGCCAATGTATACATAAAAGGTCAGGCCAAACTTGCTCGTATGGAAAAGAAAGTTAAGCGTATTGTTCAAATAAGCGGCAGAGATTTAACTGAACTTGAAACCGAGTTTGTGCGTACATGGCTTCAGGATTATAAAGCCACCGAGGCAAATATTAAAGAGGCATATGAAATTACCGTTATAAACACGGGCAAAATGAACTTTAAGTATATGGATGCGGTTTTAAAAAATCTTGGTAAAGAAACTGAAGATAAAAAAGGTGCACCTAAGAAAAAGACAACCTTTGATAATTTTACAACCGACAACAATATAAGTGATTTTGAAAAGAAGATGATAGCACGCCGTATGAACGGTGCGCAAAATTAGGATAGGGGGTAAACAATGCTTAGTGCAAGTGCTATTGAAAAGCATATTAACAGTGAATACGCACACCTTGCAAATACTCGCAGAGAACTTGAGCAGGAGCGTTTAAATACTGTTTATGCCCTTATTCCCGAAGTTGAAGAGATTGACAGAGCCATTGCAACTGTCGGCGTACGGTATTCAACTAAAATTATAAACGGAAATATTACTGCATCAGAACTTGCGTCATCTATGGAAGCAGAACTTGATGAACTCAAGAAAAAAAGAGCAGACATACTTGCAAAACACGGAATGAACGAAGATGTTTTTTCTGTTCCGTATGAATGTGCTATTTGCAAAGATACCGGTGTGGTAAACGGTAAAAAATGTACATGCTATAAGCAAAAGATAAAGCGCTTTATGGCAGATGCCGCATCACGTATTTCAAATATACCTATTGATTTTGAAAACTGTAGTTTTAAAAATGCCGATTTTTCGTTCTACAGCAAAGATGCAGATCCGACAATAGGTGTATCGCCTTATGACAATGCACGCAATATTTACCGTACGTGCCTTAATTTTTGCAGAGATTTCGGTAATTCTTATGATAATTTATATATTTATGGTCCTGCCGGTGTTGGCAAAACTTATCTTACATCGTGTATGGTTGCAGAACTGTTAAATGCAGGGCATGGTGTTATATACCAGACGGCATATAAACTGTTTAATTTTTTAAAAGATTGCCATTTTAACCGGTCAAAAATAAAAAATGCCGAACTTTTAAAAACTGCCATTTACGATTGTGATTTGTTAATCATAGACGATTTTGGCACAGAGTTTATTACGTCGTATACACAGTCGGCTTTGTTTGATTTGTTAAACACCCGACTTTTAGAAAAGAAATCCACCATAATTAATTCTAACCTTAATATGAACGATGTAAGAAACACCTACACAGACAGAATTTCTTCACGAATAATGGGTGATTTTACTTTGCTCAGATTTGTAGGCGACGATATACGATTACTAAAAAAAGAACGTAATATGTAAAGAGGACAAAATATGTTAATTGCTGATAACTGGAAAGATTATATTTTGCTTGATGCCGCCCATGGCGAAAAAGTTGAGTTCTGGGGCGACATAAAACTTCGCAGACCTGACCCTCAGGCGATATGGCAGGAACATTGCGATGAAAAAGCGTGGAAAAATCTGCATGCGCATTATCACAGAAGTGCCTCCGGCGGTGGTAGTTGGGAGTATTTTAAAAAAATGCCGCAGAGTTGGCAGGTTAAATACGAAAATCTCACTTTCAATATAAAACCTATGGGCTTTAAGCATACGGGTCTATTTCCCGAACAGGCTGTCAACTGGGAATTTATTATGCGCAATATCAAAAAGGCAAACCGCCCGATAAATGTGCTCAATCTTTTTGCGTATACCGGTGGTGCTACAGTTGCGGCGGCATATGCAGGCGCTAAAGTTGTACATGTTGACGCATCTAAAGGTATGACTACATGGGCAAAAGAAAATGCTGCGTCGTCAGGACTTGCCGTTGCTCCCATAAGATACATTGTTGACGATGTTATAAAGTTTGTTGAACGTGAAAAGCGCAGAGGTAATAAATACGATTGTATTATTATGGATCCTCCGTCGTACGGCAGAGGCCCCAAAGGTGAAATATGGAAGTTTGAAGACGAGTTTTATCAACTTGTTTGCAAATGTATGGATGTTATGAGCGATAATCCGCTGTTTTTTATTGTTAATTCTTATACAACCGGAATATCGCCGTCAGTAGTAGGAAATGTATTAAAACTTACCGTGGGCAAAAAATATGATGGTAAAGTTATGTCCGACGAAATCGGATTGCCTATAAAATCTTCAGGGTTAGTGCTTCCTTGCGGACTTACTTCCAGATGGTATTCTAATTCGTGCGATTGAGAGGGAATGATAATTGATTGAGATACAGAATCTGACATATTCTTATGACCGCGCCGATGATAAAGTCGGCGGACTTGCGCTGAACGGAATTAACTTAACCGTAAATGACGGTGAGTTTGTGGCGGTTCTTGGCAGAAACGGTTCGGGTAAATCCACTCTGGCAAAGCATATAAATGCAATTTTGCTTCCTATGGGCGGATATGTATATGTTGACGGAATGGATACTTTAGACGAAAGCAAAACATGGGACATACGCCAGAGTGCCGCTATGGTTTTTCAAAATCCTGATAACCAGATAGTTGCTACTATTGTTGAAGAAGATGTTGCCTTTGCAGCAGAAAATCTTGGCGTTCCGCCTGACGAAATCCGCCAGAGGGTAGATTATGCGCTGGGCGCTGTCGGTATGACCAAGTTCAGAAAAGAAGCACCGCATCTTTTATCCGGCGGACAAAAGCAGCGTATTGCTATAGCGGGCGTTATAGCAATGAAGCCGCAGACAATAGTGTTTGACGAGCCTACCGCTATGCTCGACCCGTCCGGCAGAAAAGAAGTTATGAAAACTATTACAGAACTCAACCGTGAATACGGTATCACAATTATCATGATAACTCATAATATGGACGAGGCAGTGTGTGCCGACAGAGTTGTTGTTGTAGATAAAGGACGCATTATTATAGATGATAAACCGAGAAACGTATTTTCTGATGTTGACAAAATGCGCCGTATCGGATTAGATGTGCCGCAGGCAACACAGATTGCATTTGAACTTAAAAAGGCTGGATTAGACATCAGATGCGACATTTTAGATGAACAGGAATGTGTTGAGGAGATAATTAAACTATGCCGATAGAAGTTAAAAACTTAAATCATATATATTCAAAAGGCTCGCCATTTGAAAAAACTGCACTTTCGGATATCTCGTTCAAAATTAATGACGGCGAATTCGTAGGGCTTATTGGGCATACGGGCTCGGGTAAGTCAACACTTATCCAGCATCTTAACGGACTTTTAAAGCCTGATGGCGGCAGTGTTATCATAGACGGTTGCGATATATCGGGCAAGACTGTTAATATGCGTGAAATTCGCAGTAAGGTAGGAATTGTTTTTCAGTATCCCGAGTATCAGTTGTTTGAAGAAACTGTTTATAAAGATATTGCATACGGACCGAAAAACTTGGGTCTTGACGAAAAAGAAATTGATGCACGTGTGCGCCACGTTGCAGAGGTTGTAGGGCTTGACGAAAAGTATTTTGAAAAGTCACCTTTTGAACTTTCGGGCGGTCAAAAAAGGCGTGTTGCCATAGCCGGAGTTCTGGCAATGAACCCCAAGATGCTTATATTGGACGAGCCTGCTGCAGGTCTTGATCCTGTAGGCAGAGATGAGATACTTAACAGAATTAAACTTCTTCACGAAACTGAGGGATTAACAGTTGTGCTTGTTTCACATTCAATGGAAGATATCGCACGCCTTGCAGAGCGTATTATGGTAATGTGTGACGGCGAACTTAAAATGTTTGATACTGTAGA
>JAZSLD010000105.1:0-3705 GCA_045535195.1 Clostridia bacterium
AGACGGCGCTCGTGTGCTTGACCTTTTTGCAGGCAGCGGTGCTATGGGGTTAGAGGCGCTCAGCCGTGGCGCTGTGGCAGCCGATTTTGTGGACATTTCGCCAAAAGCCTGCGAGTGTGTGCGCAAAAATCTTGAGAAAACCCGTCTTGAGGGCGCCAAGGTTTCAAATACTGATTTTAAAGCATTTTTAAGCACCTGTACCGGCGGTTATGACATCATATTTTTAGACCCACCCTATGAAGCCGGATATTACAGCACTGCGCTGGATATTATAAAAGAGCGCTCGTTGCTGAGCGATGACGGAATTATTGTATTGGAGTGCTCCACGCCCGATGGATTTGACTGCCGTGGGTTTGAGGTTTACCGTCAGCGCAAGTACGGCAAGGCGAATGTGTATCTTTTGCAGACAAAGGAGAAAACTCTATGAAAAACATCGCTGTGTATCCCGGTTCGTTTGACCCTGTTACAAACGGACATCTTGATATTATTAAAAGAGCAAGCAGAGTTTTTGAAAAAGTTTATGTTGCAATACTTGTAAACAGCGCAAAGTCGCCAATGTTTACTGCCGAGGAACGTGCTGATATGATAAGGCGTTCTGTTGCAGCAATGGGACTTAAAAATGTGGAAGTGCACATTTTCAGCGGACTTTTAGTAGACTTTATATCACAAAAAGGCGCTAATGTTATTGTAAAAGGTCTGCGTGCCGTGTCGGATTTTGAATACGAATTCCAGATGGCGCTTATGAACCACAAGTTGCTACGCGAAGTTGAAACAATGTTTATGATGACCAGCAACAAATATTCATATCTCAGTTCCAGCATTGTTAAAGAGGTTGCCAAGTACGGCGGCAATTTAAGCGGGCTGGTGCCTGACGATTTGATAGACGAAATTACCAAACGTGCTATGCAAATGCAGAAAAAATAAATATACGAATTCACTTTTTGAAAGGATTGGTGAACAAATGGAAAGAGGTACCGATATAATCGAATTATTGAGCGAACTGGAGGATATTATAGACAACGGCTTTGAGTTCCCCATTATTCACAAAACATTTGTGAACAAAGAAGAGATAATGGAGATTATCAGAGATATAAGTTTACATATCCCCGAGGAAGTTCGCGTGGCAAAAACAGTTGCCGAAGACAGACAGAGAATTTTGAGCGACGCTCAGCAGAAGGCTGATATGATTATCAAAGGCGCTGAGGAGAAGATCGTTTCTTTGATCGACGAGCACGAGATTACAAAACGTGCCAACGCAAAGGCAAACGAGATTATTGCTGCTGCTCAGGCAAACAGCCGTGAGATAAGACTCGGCACTTTGCAGTTTGCAGATGACGTGCTTAAAAAAGCAGAACTCGGTCTGCGTGATGTAAACGCACAGTCAAGCGCAAGCCTTACAAAACTTACCGATACACTTCGCAACAGCAGAGCAGAACTTCAAAATGGCAAACGCTAATAAAGTAAAAAGAGCAGTTATAAAAGTAGGTACGTCTACCCTCACTTACGAGGGTGGCCGCCTTAATATACGCCGAATTGAAAAACTGGTTAAAACCATTGCCGATATCCGCAACAGCGGTATCGAGGTGGTGCTGGTTTCTTCAGGTGCTATAGGTGTTGGTATGGGCAAGGCAGGTATTTCCAAACGTCCCGACTGCACCAGAGAAAAGCAGGCTCTTGCGGCGATTGGTCAGTGTGAACTGATGAATTTTTACAGTACAATTTTTGAAAATTACTCTCACACAGTTGCGCAGATACTTTTAACACGTGACGTTACAGACAAAGAGCAGATGCGCACCAATGCAAAAAATACTTTTGAGATGCTGTTTTCTTTAAACGCTATACCGATTGTAAACGAAAACGACACCATCTCTACCGAGCAGATTGAGTTTGGCGATAACGACACACTCTCTGCCATAGTTGCAGAACTTGTGGGGGCAGATTTGCTTGTACTGCTCTCTGATATAGACGGTCTTTACGACAAAGATCCGCACAAATTCCCTGACGCACGCATAATTGACGAGGTGGCAGAGATTACAGACGATATACGCGCCCTTGCAGGCGGTACTGGAACTTCCCGCGGTACTGGCGGTATGGTAACTAAAATTGCCGCTGCCGAAACTGCCACAAACGCAGGTGTTGATATGATTATCACCAACGGCGCAGACCCCGACATTCTCTACGATATATTCGACGGTAAAAAAGTAGGAACTTTATTCAGGAAGAAGATATGAGTAATATTGAAAACCTTTTAAAATCAATGCGCGGTTATGCGCACGAAAATTATGTACCCATAGTCCGCCCCGAAACGGAGCGGATTTTGTGTTCAATAATAGAAAAAATCAAACCCAAACGTATGCTCGAACTCGGTGCGGCGATTGGGTATTCTGCTATATCGTTCAGCCGATACATTGCCGATGACGGCATTATCATAACAGTTGAGCGTGACGAGCAGCGTGCCGCTATGGCAAGGCGCAATATTGCAGAGGCAAACCTTACAGGCAAAATCCGCCTTATAGAGGACGATGCGCTTACACTTTTGCGTTCAATGGATAACAAAGTGGATATAATATTTTTAGATGCCGATAAATCGCATTATATAGAATATTACGAAGACTGCCTGCGTCTGCTCTCCGACGACGGCGTTATAATTGCAGATAACGTGCTTTTTGCTGGGCTCGTCGAAAAAGAGGGCGAAGTAGAGCATAAACACAGAACGATTGTTACTAATCTGCGCCTTTTCATCAAAACCGTTCAGGAAGATACCAGAGTGACAAGCGAACTTTTGAAAACAGAAGACGGGATTATGATTATTAGGAAGAAGTGAATAGGGCATTGATTATAACGGATATTTGTCGAATAATGTAGAAATAAGTTGTTGGAAACTTTTGAAATATTTTATGAGGTGATACTTTATGAAAAAAATTATTGGTTTGTTACTTGTGATTGTATTGATACTTTCTATCAACATCACAACTTTCGCTAGTGATACAATTTATGTTACGCTTGACGGAAGTTATATCGAATTTGATGTTATGCCACAAATCATAAACGGTAGGACGATGGTACCTATTAGGGCGATTTTTGAAAAAATGGGGGCGACAGTTGAATGGGATGGCAATACAAGCTCAGCTATTTGTACAAAAGGTGATACTGTTGTGAAAATGACGGTTAACAGTATGGATATGTATATCAACAATCAAGTAACAAAAATGGATATTTCACCTGTTGTCGTTGATGGTAGAACGCTCGCTCCTGCAAGATATGTTGCAGAGGCCTTTGGGGCAGATGTTCAATGGGATCAGGAGAATAGTACAGTAGTTATATGCTCGTTTATAGAAAATAGTAATTCGGCAACAAGCACTAACCAAAATCAGTCCACATCTTTAAACACACAAAGTCAAACTGTCTATATTGGGGAAACGGGTACTAAGTATCATTATGAAACTTGTCATACATTAAAAAATGGTGCATTTCCTATATCTCTTGATGAAGCATTAGCACAAGGAAGAACAGCATGTAAAGTGTGCCATTGATAGATTTAAAAATCGTAGGTGATATATATGAAAAAACCTGAACTTTTAGCGCCGGCAGGGAGTTTTAATACATTAAAATACGCACTTGCGTACGGTGCAGATGCCGTTTATGTTGGCGGTGAAGAATTTTCGCTGCGTACTGCGTCTAAAAACTTCAGCCGTGCAGAACTTG
>JAZSLD010000178.1:0-3179 GCA_045535195.1 Clostridia bacterium
TTAGGAAGACAAGTGTTAACTACAACTCCTTGGCTCACAGAACGACATGGCTACGATCCGACTTCGCAACAACATGCTTCAAACAATCAAAAGCAGAAAGTTTTTCTTTAAGCATGGCATGGAACTTCAATGCCGAATTTGCGGCTTCATTTTCATTTTCAGACGAAAAAACGAAGTTGATTATCTCGCAAAACGGCGGATAAGTGAGTAATCTGCGCACTTCTATTTCTCTATTATAGAATTTTATATAATCCTGCTCTTTGCTAAACTGTATCGTTTCATTTTCAGGGTCATATGTCTGTATAATCGCTCTGCCGCGATATTTCCCCCTGCCCGATCTTCCGCAAACTTGTGTTATAAGGTCAAATGTTTTTTCGTCGGAACGGAAATCATCGATATTAAGGCTCATATCAGCCGCAAGAACACCGACTAAAGTGACTTTTTCAAAATCCAAACCTTTTGTTATCATCTGTGTACCAATGAGTATGTCGGATTCATCTTTTGCAAAGTCATTAAGGATTTGTTCGTGAGCATTTCTTGAAGCTGTAGTGTCAGCGTCCATACGCAAAACTTTAGCATCAGGAAATGCAAGAGATATTTCATCCTCAACTTTTTGTGTTCCGTCTCCGGAAAATTTAATATGGTTACTTCCGCATTTGGGGCAAACTGAAAGCAAACGGGATTTATAATCGCAATAGTGACAAACCAAACTTGAGTTATGCCGGTGATACGTCATAGAAATATTGCAATTAGGACATTCTACAACATATCCGCAACTTCGGCATTGTATAAATCCCGAATATCCGCGTCGGTTTAAAAACAAAATGGTTTTTAAACCGTTTTCAAGATTATAAGTAATTGCGTCTTTAAGTTCATTGCTTAATATACTCGTGTTACCACTACGCATTTCTGCACGCATATCAACTATATCTATTGACGGCAAATTTGCATGATTAATTCTGTTTTTAAGTTCTATAAGTTTAAATTTATTCGTTTTCGCAAGGTAATATGTTTCAACAGACGGGGTGGCGCTCGCCAGAAGTAATGTGGCAGAATGTTGCTTTGCGCGAAATCTTGCTATTTCCACAGTTGAATATTTTGGTGAAAGTTCAGATTTATATGAATTTTCATGTTCTTCATCAATTATTATAAGACCTATATTATCAAACGGAGCAAAAATTGCGCTTCTGGCTCCTACTACAACATTTACCTCGCCGCATTTGATTTTTTTCCATTGGTCATAGCGTTCTCTTACAGTTAATGAACTGTGAAGGACTGCAACATTTTCGCCAAAACGAGTTACTACCTGACGTATCATTTGCGGAGTCAGGGATATTTCCGGCACCAAAAAAATTGCATTTTTTCCGTTTTTTATGCATCTGTCTACAAGATTAAGGTAGACCTCTGTTTTACCGCTGCCCGTTACTCCATGTAAAAGATAAGTTGAGTATATTTTTTTATCTATATCTGCGCTGACTTCATTTACAATGCTTTGTTGTTCATCTGTCAATACAATTTTGCCAGATGTTACATATTCATCACTGTCAATAATATCAGTACGAACTATTTCTTTATCAAAATAAATATACCCTTTTTTTATAAGTGCATTTACAACAGAATGTTCCGTATTACATATTTCCAAAACTTCGGATAGGTAAATTCCGTCATTATCGCATACAGTTTCTAAAACTGCGGCTTGTTTTGGAGCACGCCTGCGTATGTTTTCTGCAATTAAATACAATTCTTCTTTGTCAAAAGCCGCTTTTACAATCGTTTTTTCAGTATCTTTAATGCTTTGTTTATCTAATACAATTTCTTTTATGATGCCTGCTTTTTTTAATTCAATTAATGCGTTTTTTATATTTTTTCCTTTGGCTTGTTCAGCGATTTCTTCAAATGAAGAATCACCGTTACTTTCTAAAAAATTAATTATGAGTTCATAAACAACGGAATGAGATATAATCTCTTGTGCATGGTCATTTTCAAAGTCTGCCAAAGAAAATATTGTTTTGAATTTAGTGTTCACATTAGGTGGTAAAAGAGTTTTAATTGCTTCGGCATAACGGCAAAAGTATCTGTGACGCATAAATTCTGCCATCTCTACTCCTTTACGGTCAAAATAGGCAAAGTTATCAGCAACTTTATAAATGCTCTTTAAAGATTTCAATTCGCTTTTTTCAGTTATGTCAATAACATATGCTTCCATAGTTTTATCGCCTCTGCCAAATGGAACAATAACGCGCATACCAACAGTAAGGCTGAGGTTTTCAGGGATAAGATAATCATAGACAGCGTCAGTAGCACGAGATGTGGTGTTTAGTATAACTCTGGCAATCATCTTTTCCCCTCCTTATAAATAATGCCCCAGTAAAATTGGGGCATAAAATAGCATTATTTTATATCTCCTGCCAAATCTTTGTCAATATCAGCAAACATCTGCAAAAGTTTGTTGTCTATATTAACTTTATCCTGATCGGGACTTGCAAAAGTTACTTTATTTTCGTTAATTTCGTTAATAGCGATTGTTACAGGCTTATCGGAATCACATTCAACAAAATGAGTTCCTGTTTTTTGGATTTCTCTTGCACGCTTTGCAGTAGCAACTACTAAAGTGTACTTACTGTCTACTTTCTTCATTAATTCGTCAATTGGGGGATTTATAATCATAATTTCTGCACCTCTTCAATTAAATTTTTGTTTTTATCAACTCTGCATCTTTCAGCATTGATTATGGATTCAATACGGCCAACTGCTTTTTCAACATCGTCGTTTACAACAACGTAATCATATTTTTCTGCATATGGCAGTTCACCTTTGGCAGTTTCCAGACGCTTTTCTATTACATCTGCGCTTTCTGTTTGTCTGCCGATTAATCTTTGTTTTAACTCTTCAAACGAAGGTGGTAATATAAATATGTATTTAGCGCCAATATCTTTCTCTTTAATTTTCATTGCGCCTTGGATTTCAATTTCTAAAATTACATCAACGCCGTTTTCAAGCATATCATCAACAGTTTTTTTAGGCGTTCCGTAATAGTTACCGCAAAAACATGCCCATTCCAATAATCCGTCATTATCAATCATCGTTTTGAATTCATCATGAGTTTTAAAATGGTAATGTATGCCGTCAGCCTCGCCATCTCTCGGAGCACGTGTTGTTGCGGATATCGATAAAAATAC
>JAZSLD010000032.1:0-6829 GCA_045535195.1 Clostridia bacterium
CTCAAGAACAAATACAATCGCAATATTTATAAACCAGCTCCGTGAAAAAGTGGGCGTTATCTACGGAAACCCCGAAGTTACAACGGGCGGACGTGCGCTTAAATTCTTCTCGTCAGTAAGAATTGACGTAAGAAAAGGCGAGGCTATTAAAGAAGGTTCAAACCTTGTGGGTAACAGAACAAAGGCTAAAATTGTTAAAAATAAAATGGCGCCACCATTTATGGTTGCGGAGTTTGATATGATTTTTGGCCAGGGTATCTCTAAAGCAGGCGATATTTTAGACGTTGCTGCTGAATATGATATTATCAAAAAAGCAGGTGCATGGTATTCATATAACGGCGAGAGAATCGGTCAGGGACGCGAAAAAGCAAAAGAGTACCTTGAAGAAAATCCGCATGTTATGGAAGAAGTTCGTTCTATGATTATGGATATTGTTGAGAAAAAACGCAATGGCGAAGATACCCCCGCGGTTAACGGTAGTGTAGATGAAGATAACTGATGTAACACCTCAGCAAAAAAATAAAAACCGTGTTTCCGTATTTGTAGACGGCGAGTATTCGTTTTCTTTAGATGGTGCCGACGCTTTAAGGTTAGGCGTTAAAACAGGTGCTCAAATAACAGAAAAAGACATAGAAATATATAACCTGGAGTCTAATCTTTCAAAGGCTAAGTCAAAAGCATTTGATATAGTTGCACGTAAAATGGTTACAGAGCATGAACTGCGTACAAAACTTACCGACAAAGGCTACGACGAAATGATTTGCGATATAGTTATAGAAACCATGCGTGAATATAATTATATAAACGACGCCGATTACTGTGTTAGTTTTTTTGACTATGCAAAATCCAAGGGCTGGGGTAAGTTAAAAATACGTGCAGAACTTAAAAGGCGCGGTGTAGACGAGGCTACGGTTGCAGCATCAATGGCAGAGTATAACGACTGCCCCGAACAGCGCATATATGATATTCTTTGCCGCAAGTTTGAAGATGCAGATTTAAAAGACTATAAGCAGAAGCAGAAAGTACTGCGTTTTTTTGCTTCCAGAGGCTTCGACTTTGACAGTATACAGAGTGCCGTAAGCAGATTTATATCTGAAAAAGGTGAAGACATATGAATTGTTTAAATAAAAAAATAGGATTTATATCATTGGGCTGCGCCAAAAATCTTACAGATACAGAATCTATGCTTGCTATTTTAGCCGATAACGGTATGGAAATAGTAAGCGACCCGTCTGTTGCTGATGTACTGGTTGTAAACACCTGCGCTTTTATAGACAGCGCCAAAGCAGAGTCTATTGACGCAATTTTGGAAATGGCACAGTACAAAAAAGAAAGATGCCGGTTGCTTATTGTAACGGGGTGTCTGGCGCAACGCTATAAAAACGAAATTTTTAAAGAAATACCTGAGGTTGATGCTATTCTCGGCACTAACGATTATGATAAAATTTTTCACGTTGTTATGAGATTTTTCTTAATGAACGAGAAAATAAGCGCCATAAGCGATGCTGATGCACATATAACAAAATCGCTGCCAAGAATACTAAGCACGCCGTCATACAGTGCATACCTTAAAATTTCTGACGGGTGCGATAATTTTTGCACCTATTGCATTATACCCAAACTTCGTGGCAAATACCGTGGCAGACCGATGGAAGATATTATAGAAGAAGCGCAAAAACTGGCTCAATCGGGCGTTAAAGAACTTATACTGGTTGCTCAGGACGTTGCATATTACGGAAAGGGTGCTGACTCAAATAATATTTGTACGCTTCTTAAAAAACTTTCTGCCATAGACGGTATAGAGTGGATTCGCCTGCAGTATTGCTATCCTGAAAATATCAGCGATAAACTTATAGAAGAAATTGCATCTAACGATAAGATAGTAAAATATATTGATATGCCGCTGCAGCATATAAGCGATAACGTATTAAAACGTATGGGCAGACGCAGCCGCAAGGCAGAAGTTGAAGCATTGCTTGACAAAATGCGCTCGAAGATTAACAATCTTGCGATAAGAACTTCCATTATAGTCGGCTTTCCGGGAGAAACGCAGCAGGATTTTGACGAACTTAAAGAATTTTTAAAAAATGCACGTTTAGACAGAGTAGGGGTTTTTACTTATTCAAGAGAAGAGGACACTCCCGCATATTCTATGGAAGACCAGATAGACGAAGAAATCAAGCAGGAACGCCTCGATATACTTATGAGACAGCAGATGGATATATCAGCCGAACTCAATGCTGAAAAAATCGGTAAAACAGTTCAGGCGATTGTCCAAGGATATGACGAAGAGAATTTCTGCTACGTCGGCAGAAGTTTTGCCGATACTCCCGATGTTGACGGCATGGCATATATCTACAGCAAAGACGAACTTTGCGCAGGCGACATTGTAAATATAAAAATAATAGACGCTCACGAATACGATATAACAGGCGAGGTTGCAGACTGATTTATTTACTATTACTTGCTGCATAAGAGAAGGAGAGAATAATATGAATACAGCAAATAAAATCACTATATTAAGAATTTTGATGATACCAATTTTTATGATAGTACTTATGATTGATTTTGCATATAATGACATTATAGCGGCACTTATATTTGTAATAGCCGCTGCTACCGACGGTGTAGACGGTTATGTTGCAAGAAAGTATAACCAGATAACCGATTTCGGCAAATTTATAGACCCGCTTGCTGATAAACTTTTAGTTGCAACGGCGCTTATTTGCCTTGTGGATATGGGCAGGATTGCATCTTATATGGCAATTATCATCATTGCAAGAGAGTTTATTGTTACAAGTTTAAGAATAGTTGCAATTTCAAAAGGCGTTGTAATAGCCGCTGAAATGACGGGTAAAATTAAAACCGTTATACAGATTATTGCTACTGTAGTTGCGCTTCTGTTTAACGGCGAAAAATTCCTTATCGGCAATTTCTCTGCAGGCTATATCGCTATGCTGATTGCAACATTGTTTACAATTTATTCGGGTTATGTATATCTTAAAAATAATTGGAGTCTTGTTGCGGACAATAAGTAAAGGTGAATTTATTTGACTGAGTTTTTAATTAAGCATTTCGTAAAAGATTATGACAATGTATCAAACGTAAAGGTGCGTGAAGGATACGGAAAACTTTCAGGCGTTGTAGGCATTACCTGCAACGTCTTGCTGTCTGTTGCAAAATTCTTGACGGGATTGGTTTTCAGCAGTATATCTGTTATGGCAGATGCTGCAAACAACCTTTCCGATGCTATGAGTTCTGTGGTTACGCTGATTGGTTTTAAACTTTCGGGCAAACCTGCAGACAAAGAACACCCCTACGGTCACGAACGTATTGAGTATGTATCGGGGCTGGTGGTGTCGTTTCTAATTCTGTTTATAGGCATAGAACTTATTAAAACCTCTTTGGCAAAGGTGTTTCATCCAGAAGTATCGCACGTTGGTGCAGTTACGTTTGTTGTTCTTATACTTTCAATACTGGTAAAACTATGGATGTTTTTCTTTAACAGACATATCGGCAAAAAGATAGACTCCACCGTTATATGCGCTACTGCGCAGGACAGTTTAAACGATGTTATTGCCACATCAGCCGTTTTGATTTCTGCGATTATTACGTATTTTTCTGACTTTAACCTTGATGGATATATGGGTGTTGCGGTTTCTGTTTATATTATCTACGCAGGTATTAACCTTATAAAAGATACAGCCGACCCATTGCTTGGGGTTGCGCCGTCGGCAGAACTTACAGATAAGATTATCACAAAAGTATTGTCGTATAAAGGGGTAGAAGGTATCCATGACATTATCATACACAATTACGGTCCTAAGCGTTGTTTTGCGTCTGTTCATGTAGAGGTAAGTGCCAAGCAGGATATTTTAGAAAGCCACGATATTGCCGATAATATAGAACGTGATTTTAAAATTGATATGGGAATAGATTTAGTTGTACACTTAGACCCTTTAATCAAAGACGACGAAACAATAAATTCTGCCAAAGATATGCTGACGCAGATACTTGCAGATATTGATGCGTCAATCACACACCATGATTTCAGAATGGTAAAGGGTACAACACATTCAAATCTTATATTTGATATATGTGTTCCCGTTGATTTTCATATTTCTGATAACGAACTTATTGATATGATTATAAACGCAGTGCATTTGTGTGAAAGAACGTACGAATGTGTTATAACTATTGATAAAAATTATTGTTCGTCTATCTCGGTGAAAACAGATAAGAATAGGTGATAATATGATTACAGATATTTTTTTGAATAAATTTATCCGTATGCGCGAAAAACGGAATATGTCTGTGGAAGACGTTTCGCAAATTATCGGGATAAGTGCTGATGCTATAAGAAAATACGAGTCGGGACTTTCTGCTCCGTCTGTTGAATTTGTGCTCAAAGTAGAGGAGTTTATGCAAACTTCTGCGCTTTCAAATAATCTTGAAAATATTTTTACTCAAGGGTATTTCGGCAGCAAGATACCTCTTTTAACAGAGTACGACCTTATAAACGATTGCAGCGACAGAGTTATATATTATTTTGAACTTCCTCATCTTGAAAAGTATGGTGCGAATAATCTGTTTGCGCTGCGCTATACGGGGGTAGATGTTCCGGATAAAGGAATATTACATAACAGCATACTTGTTTTTGTCAGGTGTGAAAAAGTTGACCGTGACGGCATTTATGCAATAGTCAAGCGTGAAGCACTAAGCATAAAATCCGCCACATTGAAAAATGGCGAAATAAGGCTTGAAGTTCTTGACGGCAAAAAACGAGCACCGAATTTTTATAAAACGTCAAAGGCTAGCGGCAGACTGGTGTGCTGTATAAATAATTACGAATAAAAAACGGCAGATTGCATAATCTGCCGTTTTAAAATATTCAGATATTAGTTGCACTCTTCCACTCAGCCTCTGTAGCGTAGTCTTCAGCAAAGTGTAGTTCCTAGAAAGCAATGTGACATGCTCTGCCGATTGAAAAAAGCGTGTACGGCGCTAAAACAAGCGTTGAGCAGATATGTAATCTCCACGGCTACAGCAGAGCGTATTTGTCACGTGTTTTTAAAGATAATTATGCCTGTACTATGACAGAATATATGTCTAAAGTAAAAATTGATGAGGCGAAGCGTCTTATGAGGAAAAAAGTATGAACTTCACACAGATATGCGATGCGCTTTCGTTTTCCAATCCGCTTTATTTTTCAAGAGTGTTTAAACGTGTTACGGGAATGTCGCCTACAGAATATTGCAAATACATAAAGATTGACTGATTATTCAACTATATTTCCGTCAAACGATATATCGAACAGCCTGTCGCACAGATTAAACGCTGCACCTTTTATGGTTTCTTCGTCAGTTACGTTGATTTCGTATATGGTAAGTTCTTTTGTAAGTGCAGGGTATGCGCGGTTTAACATTTCTTTTTCAGCCTCGTCAAGCAAAGGCTGGCAGCAAGCCATATCCCCTGAGTTTATAACCAGAACAGAAGGGTTTAATAAGTTTATAATGCTTGCAAGACCTATTCCAAGGTATCCGGCGCACTCTGTTATTGCTTTAATTGCAAAAGTGTCGCCTTTTTTGTATTTATCGCAAATCTCTTTTATTGTGGCATTGCCGTTACCCGAATACTCTTTGTATAAGCGTAGCGTGCGATCTACCGAACACATTGCTTCAAGACAGCCTTTGTTTCCACAGAAACACATATCGCCGTCTTTGTCAACAGTTGTGTGCCCAATCTCGCCAAGAACGGCACGACTTATACTGCCTTTGTAAAATTGTGTGGCGCCTATACCGTTTTTAAGGTCAACAAATATCATATTATTGCGGTTGGCAGATTTTTTGCAGCAGAAATACCATACTGCTTTAAGGTGTGATATATTTTCTGCAAAAACGGGCAGTCCCGTTTCTGCCATCAGCGTTTTGCGTATGTCAAATCCCTTCCACTTTAAACTGGAGGATAGTATAAACCTGCTTCCGTCGAGCACCAGACCAGATATACCTATGCTGATGCCGAGAATATTTTCTTTGCCTGCGGAGGCGATGATTTCGTTTACGCTTTTGCGCACGGTTTTAATAACTTTTTCGGGCGAGTCGCCCATTGACTCGTGTTTGCGCGAGATAATGTTGCCTTCTAAATTGGTGTGCACTACATCAATGTGCTCTTTGCCCCAAATTATACATATAAGCCCGTATGCAGATGCGTTAAATCTTAAAAGCGTACTTTTTCTGCCGACTCTGCCCACTTGTTCGGTTCCGCACTCTGTAATAAGGTTGATATCAAGCAGATATGAAGTTGTATTTGTAATGGTAGCCAGCGACAAACCTGTTTTTTCGGCAATTACAGGGCGCACCACATCAGGATTGTTGCGTATAAAATTGAGTACTTTTAATCTGTTCATCTGTTGCATCAGGCGAACATTTCCCACTTGTTTGTTCATAATGTTTCCTCCGCATGTACATAAAGGTAATTATATTTTATCATTTTTATATACCATGTGTCAATGTGATAAAAATATAACCCCCATTTCATCTGTGGCTGATATGATTGCGCAAACGGAATAAATTAAAAAGCGTGATACTTGGTCACAACCAAATAAGGAAGTATTGTCCCCAAAACCGTCTTTTTGACGAATTTCTTCGTTAAAAAACGCCCATATCCGTCAGGATTATGTGCATTTTTTGCCTTGAACTTCATTCAAAAAATTCGATTTGGGGATGCACAGCAGTTTTGAATATCAGATTTTAATATTTAGACAAAGAACAAAAAGTCCGTAATACTGTCGTATTACGGACTTTTTTGATGAAGTATAAATTTAAAATAT
>JAZSLD010000095.1:0-6507 GCA_045535195.1 Clostridia bacterium
TTGGCTCACAGAACGACATGGCTACGATCCGACTTTAATATAGTAGCACCGGTAGTTGTAAATCCTGACACCGTTTCAAAAAGCGCATTTATATAGTTCGGAATATAACCGGATATTACAAATGGTAATGCGCCAAAAACACTCATCACAATCCAACTGAAAGCAACTGCTACAAATCCTTCACGTGCATACATAGATTTGTTTTTTGGATGCTTGAAAGAGAACACAAAACCCACAGCCATACATAAAAGTGCACACACAGCATACACCCATGCATACGGCTCACTGTAAATAACTGAACACAGCAGTGGTAACAGCAGACAAACTGCCTCTATTTTTAACACCCAGCCAAGGGTAAATACAATAATACGATAATTCATATTAATCCTCTTATTCTAAAATGTCGCTGATGTCGTCAAGTCCTTCTATAGTTGTTACAACAATAACCGTATCCCCATGTCTTATTTCATCATGACCTCTGGGGATTATTATCTGGCCGTTACGATTAATGCAGGCGATGATAACATTTTTCTTTATGCTAAGTTCCTGAAGCGACAACCCAATAACGGGCGAATCATCACTTATATGAAACTCCAAAGCCTCTGCCTTGCCGTCTAAAACACGGTGCATTGTTTCTATATTACTGCCAAGCGAATTCTTTTTGGCGCGTACAAACTTAACTATATAGTCAGCCGCCGTATCTTTAGGATAAATTATAGTGTCGAGGTCGAGTTTGCTTATAACCTTATCATAGGCAGTTCTGTTAATCTTGGTAATAATTTTGCACTTTTCAGTCTGACTTTTTGCAAAAAGCGAAAGAAGAATATTTTCTTCGTCAAGATTTATAAGGGAAACCATAGACTCAGCATAAGCAAGACCTTCTTCAAGAAGTACCCTATTATCAGTACCGTCTGCATTTACAATTTGAGCCTTTGGAAGCAGTTGGCAAAGTTCTTCACAACGTGCGGGATTTCTTTCGATTATCTTAACCTTAATGCCTGTTTGAGAAAGCCGCCTTGCAAGATAATACGCAGTATCACCGCCGCCTACTATAGTAGTATCTTTTACACGGTTTGTTTTAATTCCGATTCTTTTGAAAAACTCACTACCCTTTTTAGGTGCGGCAACTATACTTACAAAGTCGCCTGAACGGATTAAAAAATCACCGCCGGGTATAAACACTTCGTCACCACGTTCTACACCGCAAACGAGTATATCGCAATTAAGCGCAGACGGAATATCAGAAATTCTATAATTGTCAAGCACCGAATTTTCGGGGACTTTAAATTTTAGTATCTCTACCCTGCCCTTGGCAAAAGTGTCTATATGAATTGCCGTAGGGAAACGCAACACACGGGCAATTTCACTCGCCACTATCAGTTCAGGATTTATAACCATAGCAAGGCCGAGGTCGTCTTTTATAAGTTTAATTTCTTCTGTATATTCGGGCTTACTTACACGAGCGATGGTTTGGCAGTTGCTCATCTTCTTCGCAATTAAACACGAAAGCAGATTTATCTCGTCAGAGCCGGTTACAGCAATCAGTATATCAGCATCTTTTACACCGGCATCGCTAAGTGTTTCGATACTTGTGCAGTTACCGATTACCCCCATTATATCGTACGCATTTGTAGTTTCTTTTACGGCAAAACGGTTAAGGTCAATAACTGTAATGTCATTATCTTCTTCGTAACTGAGTTTTTCGGCAAGTTTTTGTCCAACCTTACCGCAGCCTGCAATGATAATATTCATAAATTATGCTGCCTTTCTTATTGATATTAATATTATTTACAAATATCTTACTCGATTTGATTATATCAAACACTTTTAAAAAGTCAATAGTATTTATCACATATCTTTAACGAGGTTTCTTATCCATTTTCCGCTTTTTAAACGTCTTGATATGAAAATTGCTTTAATAATCTGTTCAACACCTAAAGTAATGTAGGTGTACTCAATGGGCACTTTCAAAATAAGTCCGAAAATTATAAGCAAAGGCAGAGAAATCCCCCACACGCCCGAAAGGTCTATAATAAGGCAAAACCTTGTATCTCCTCCGCTACGCAAAGAACCTATAAAATTAGTGTGTACATACGAACGCAATATGGATATAAACGCTATATCAACCAATACAAATAGTGCAGTATTTCTTACAGCGTGCTCTACTTTAAACAGATTGAGCACAAAGGGCGAAACAGAGATTATTGCAATACACATTAAAATCCCAAGTGTCCATGACATAACAGAAAATCTGGAAGAATAATCTTTGCCGGTTTCAATATCACCCTCACCTATTTTATTGCCTATCATTACAACACCGGCATTGCCCATACCAAACATAAAAATGCTCATAAGATTTTCTATAGTTGTTGAAATACTAACTGCCGCAACTGTGTCTGTTCCCATTCTGCCATATACAAATGAATACAGGCATGTACCAAGTCCCCATAAAAATTCATTCAGCACAACCGGCATAGATGTTACAGAAAAACGTCTTAAAAAATCAAAAGTAATTCCTTTGAAATCGTGTTTTCTCATACGTAAATCAGGTGAGTATACAGCCAAAAGAACGAAAGTAAGCACCATTTCTACTATTCGTGTAATAGAAGTGGCTATTGCTGCGCCAACCACGCCCATAGCGGGAACACCAAATTTACCAAAAATCAAAATGTAGTTAAATACACCATTCATACAAAGCGCAATAAAAGACATAAAAAGCGGTATTTTTGTTCTTCCTACACTTTTAAGGCCTATCTGCAAAGCCATTGAAACAGAAGTCGGTATATAACTTATAACTATAAATGCAAGGTATGAAACACCCAGTTTGATTACCTCTGCATCAGTTGTAAACACCTTCATAATAAGTTCAGGCGCAAATATGCCGGGTATCATAAAAAGTAAAGCCGTAGCCCCGCCGCCAATCATATTTATAATAAGCACTTTTCTTATGCTCGGCACATCGCCCTTGCCCCAAAACTGCGATATAAAGATGCCTGCACCGCTGCAAATGCCAAACAGTACAAGGTTTAGCACAAAATAATATTGATTTGCCAAAGATACTGCGGCTATTGAAGCCTCACCAAGGCGACCAATCATAATATTGTCTAAAAAGTTTACTCCCGACATCAGCAAACTCTGCATTGATATGGGAATAATCAGCGCCAGTGCCGCTTTTAAAAACGCTTTATCGCCAAAGGTTCTTTTAATTGCCTGTATCATATGTCACCTCTTGTATCAAATCGAAAATACAGCCGTTATCCTTAAGCACAACGGGTAACGGCTGATATACATATCAAATTTTATTCAACTACCGAAATTTTTACTTTGACAGTAGTATTTTCATCAAAATAAAACAGACCGTCCGGAAGAATGACACTCTGTTTCAACTCAACAGATCCGGTGATTTCCGAAACATCTATCTCTTCAGTAAACACTTGCTCAACATTGTCAAGAGCAGCAGTTTTTCCCTTAACAATTATAGTTGCCGGTTCACATACAGCGTTAACGCTTTGACCTGACAAGTTTACTTTGTCACTTAAAAGCGGTACAACCTTTACCTCTTTAGCAGAAGATACAGAACAATATACATCGGTATATTCTATATTTTTAATGATTGACGAATTTGTTATCTCCTGTCCGTTTTCGGCATAAAGTTTGATTTTATACAAACCTTTTATATCCTCTGCGGCATCGGTTAAATCTACAGTTATACTGCATGATGCAACTTCGTTAAGTGACATCTGCGGGCCCGTAAGTTTAACAACCGTTGGATTAACAGTAATATCATCAAGAGCGTGCTCCGGTGAAACTTCGCCTTTAGTTATTATCTCGATTTCTCTTTCCTGCGTTACAACTCTGTCAACCACTACGGTACAATAGTTTGGTTTTATCTGTGTAACTTCTATACCATCCGTTGTAAAGTCCACATTAATCGGCAAATTATACGTTCCGGCATCTGTAACTTTGCTCATATCAATAGACGCATACGCCGCACTTGCATTTGTAGCAGAAACAATTCGTCTTCTGCCGCTTACTTTAACATCGGCATCATCTGTGGAAATGCTCATTATAACAAGTTTGCCGTTTTCAAAATCTTCTGAAAGATTTTCCTGAACAACAGAAATATTTGATATCCATTGTGCAAAAATCGGGTTTTCCTGATAAACAACATAAAACCATATTACAATTGCAGCAACAAGTGAAGCAATTTTTAAAAACCAGTCAGTTTTATAAAATTTCATTTTTTCTTCACCGTCCAATTCTTAAACTTTGCTTTGGCTGCAACTGCATCTGCAGATTTATTGTCCGTCATAGACTTTACAAGGGCTTTATTAAGTGTATCGGCAGTTAAATTTCTTGTAAGTGCACCGTTTGATGCTAAAGAAATTTTTCCGATTTCTTCTGATACCACCACTGCAACACAGTCAGAATATTCGCTTATTCCGATAGCGGCTCTGTGCCTTGTGCCGAGTTGTTTGTTTATATTATTATTGTCTGTAAGCGGAAGTATGCACGCGGCAGATTTCACTTTGTTTTCGCCTATAATAACAGCACCGTCGTGCAAAGGTGTGTTCGGTATAAATATATTAATAAGCAGTTGCGCAGAAACATCTGCATTTACGTCTATACCGGTTTTACCGATTTCAGCAAGTTTGGTTTCTCTTTCAATAACCATAAGTGCACCAATTCGCTGTGACGACATATAATCAGCAGCCTCTGCAATCTGTGTGGCAATATTTTCTACATCGTATTCATCATCAGAGAAGAATTTGCTGAATTTACTGGTACCAACTTTTTCAAGTGTACGGCGAAGTTCCGGCTGAAACACAATTAAAATAGCCATTAACCCTACCTGCATTACATTTGCAAGTATATAGTTGAGAGAATTAAACTGCAACCATCCGGAAAGTTGGGTAACAACAATAAGTATAACGATACCTTTTACAAGTTGTGCTGCTCTTGTTTCACGCACCAGTTTAGCGCCTTTATAGATAAGATATGCAACTATAAAAATATCAAGTATATCACGCAAACGCAGCATACTGATATTATCCGTAATGTATCCGAGTACGGTATTCATAACCACACCTCCGCTTATAAATTCTGGCGAAGCCTTTCATATGCCATAACAGCACACGCTACTGCGGCGTTTAAAGACTCTGCCTTTCCAACAATAGGAATTTTAACCAGTTGGGTACTTAAACCGATAACTTCATCGGTTATGCCGTTTGCTTCGTTGCCCACAACTACGGCGCATCTTTCTTTAAAATCAACATCATATATCGAATTATTCCCCTGCAGGCTGCCGGAAACAATTTTAACTCCGCCATCACGCATTTTCTTTAAAAGATCTCTCGCGGTATTATCAAAATACACCGGTACATTAAAAATGCTCGCCATGGTAGAACGTACAACCTTGGGATTATAAATATCAACGCAATTTTCTGACAACACTACTCCGTCTGCACCGCAGGCATCTGCAGTGCGTATAATAGTGCCCATATTACCTGGATCGGCAATTCCGTCAAGATAGATATAGAAACTGTTTTTAGCGCTATCAACTTCGAAATTGCTTCTTTCGGGCATATTAACTACAGCAAGAACACCTTGCGAATTAACAGTTGTTTTAAGTGCAGAAAATGCTTTATGCGAAAGTTCGTACGCGCAAACACCCTCAGGCAGTACAACATCGGTGCCCTGCTCAAACAATATGTATTCTATATCCGCACCGTTATGGTTAGCATCATACACAAGACGTCTGCCCTCTATAACAAACTGCATATGCTCTTTTCTTCCGCTGCGTTCAAGCAGTTTTTTTGTATGTTTTACAATTTTATTTGAAGTGCTGTCTATAAACATATCAAATTCCTTTATATTTATACTTCTTATGTTTTATATATTATATCACTATTAATCAAAAAAATAAAGTATTAATTTAAAAAAAGCACCATATTTTCGAAAAAATACAGTGCTTTAGTAAAAACAATTATTAAAGTGCAGCCTTTGCCTTTTCAACCAATGCTGTAAATGCAGCAGGGTCAGCGATAGCAATCTCAGAAAGCATTTTGCGGTTCATGTTGATGCCTGCTTTTTTAAGACCGTTCATAAACTGTGAGTAGTTGATACCGTTCATCTTTGCAGCAGCGCTGATTCTGGTAATCCACAGTCTTCTGAAATCTCTCTTTTTCTGTTTTCTGCCAATATAAGCATAAACCAAAGATTTCATAACGGCCTGTTTGGCTGTTCTGAACTGTTTGCTTTTAGCACCTCTATATCCTTTAGCGAGTTTTAAAACTCTTTTACGTCTTTTTCTTGTGGCCAATGCGCCTTTTACTCTTGCCATGGTATATTAACCCTCCTATTCCTTATTTCAAAATCATTCTCTTGATTGTAGCCTCATTTGCAGGTGATGCATAAGCAGTCTTTCTAAGACCTCTTTTTCTCTTTGTAGATTTTTTGTTAAGAATGTGGCTTCTGTAAGCCTGTGCACGCTTAACTTTACCGTTT
>JAZSLD010000211.1:0-3608 GCA_045535195.1 Clostridia bacterium
TGGAAAGAAAATGGTACATCATTGATGCAACTGACAAACCGCTCGGTAGAGTTGCAAGCGCTGCTGCTTCAATTCTCCGCGGTAAAAATAAACCTACTTTCACTCCTCATGTGGACTGTGGTGATTTCGTAATCATCTTAAACGCTGACAAGGCTATCCTTACTGGTAAAAAACTTGATCAGAAATTCTACAGACACCACACCGGTTATATCGGCGGTCTGAAAGAAATCAGCTACAAAAAATTAATGGCTGAAAAACCCGAAAAGGCTATGATGCTTGCCGTTAAAGGTATGCTTCCCAAAAACACAGTGGGCGCTAAATCACTCACAAGACTCAGAGTGTATAAAGGTGAAAACCACGACCACGCTGCACAGAAGCCTGAAATGTATACAGGCGAGATTAAATAAGGAGGAGGCATAAACAATGGCAGAATTATACGGAACCGGTAGAAGAAAAAAATCTATCGCAAGAGTAAGACTGGTACCAGGTACTGGTGTTATCACTATAAACGACAGAAACATTGACGAATATTTCGGTCTTGAAACACTTAAAGTTATCGTAAGACAGCCCCTCGTTGCTACAGACACACTCGGTAAGTTTGACGTTGTATGTAAAGTAACAGGCGGCGGCTTTACCGGTCAGGCAGGTGCTGTAAGACACGGTATCGCACGTGCACTTTTGAGCGTTGACGACTCTTTCAGAGCAACCCTCAAGGCTGAAGGTTACTTAACACGTGACCCCAGAATGAAGGAAAGAAAGAAATACGGTCTCAAAGCCGCTCGTCGTGCTCCCCAGTTCAGCAAACGTTAATTTTATTTTGTACTTTTCAAAAGCCTCTGTTTTCAGAGGCTTTTTGCTTTGTTTACAAAATATATGTTGAATATAAGTAAAATGTATTATATAATATAACAAAAACTTTTTTCACAAAAGAGGGAACAAAATCGGCGCTGCCGCCGTCTATATATGTAGGAGGCAGCAACGGAGAGGAGTGCGTACATTGACCGAGGAGGCTTTGAACCTGCTTATCCAGAAGGCTCAAAAAGGCGACCTGCGTGCTTTTGAGCAGTTGGCAGAGCAGTATCATACTAAAATTTATAATATTGCCCTCGGTATAATGGGTAACCCTCACGATGCCGAAGACGCCGCGCAGAACGCGCTTATTAAAATATACCGTGCGGTTGGTGATTTTAAATTCCAGTCAAAGTTTTCTACCTGGGTGTACAGAATTACCACCAACGAGTGTATGGACGAAGTGCGCAAGCGCAAACGCACATCTGCTGTAAGCAGCGATGACCTCACCGAAGATGCTTATGGTGCAGACTACGCCACCCCAGAGGCGCACGCTTTAAACCGCGAGGCGGCATCTGACCTTAAAACTGCCATAGGCCGCTTAAAAGACGACCACAAAAAGATGATAGTCCTGCGTGATATCAACGGCTTTTCTTATGAGGAGATAGCCCAAATCACCAAATGCTCGGTCGGTACGGTTAAATCACGCATCAGCAGAGCGAGGACGGCGCTTAAAGACATTTTGATTTCTACCGGATATTTTCAAAGGTGATTTATGCGGAAAGGTTGTGAAAAAATGATTAATTGTGATAAAGCACGTGAATTTGCAAATGCTTACATAGACGGCGAACTGGACGAAGAATCCTCATGCGTGTACGAGGAGCATATATCCTGCTGTGAGGCGTGCCACGAAGAGTACGATATGTTAAAAAGGATATCTGCTGATTTATCTTTAACTACTGCGCCCGTGCCCGATGGATTTGCAAGACGCGTGCATACTGCGCTTGTTAACGAACAGTTTAAGAAAGAGAATAAAACTAAAAAGGTGTTTGCCTTTCCGTATTACAAAGCCGCATCTGTTATGGCTGCCGCACTTGTGATAGCGGTTGTCGGCAAATACGGCATATACGACACTTATAAAAACGTAACCGAAGATACCAACCGTGCTGCGCTTGAGATGTCCGGCAAAGTGGCTGAAGAACTAATTGACGTTCCCGAGATTGAGCCGATCGAAGAAAAAGAAGTTGAAAACAAAAAACAAGAGCCGGTATATACAACTAAAACTGCAGTCCCTGAAACAAAAGAGCCGGAGCAGATTTCAAAACCTGCCGAGCCAGAAGTTGTTGATGTTGTAAATACCACAATAGAACCTGATGTTGCCGCTTATACAGAGGAAATTACACCTCAGGCAGAGGTTGATGTTCCTGTGGAGCAGGAACATACTCCGCTTACGGACAGTGCGCCAATGGTAAGACTGGCAGAGCCTACAGCCACTGCAGAGGTAACCGAAGAAATTGTTGAAGAACAACCCGTTGCAGAAGATATTTCCTCCGGCGGAGCAAGTGGTGCTAAAGAGGTAACAGAACTTATCCCTGCCGAGATTGTTATCTATAACGATGGCGATGCGGCAATGATAATGTTTAAAAAGTTTCTGCTTACTGTATTGGACAGCAGCCAGATAACCGACAACGGCAGCGAGATTATCGTTAATATAACTGCCGACGAGTACGAAAGCGTTATGCAACATCTGCGTGCAAACGAATATGTAAAATCCGTAACAGAGGGAACTCCATTTGACGGAAAAGCAGTTATAAATATAAAATAGTTTTTAAATAAATAGTTTGTGTTTTTTCACCTGAGCATATTTATGTGAAAAAACACAAACTATTTGTAAGGTTGAGGATACTAAAAAAGAAGTGTTATTTTTCGCATAAATATACTCAAGCGAAAAATAACACTTCTTTTTGTTTTTGCATTTATCTAAAAAAACTGTTTTTGTAATATGGTGTATTAAAAAGCCAGTATTTTTTGCATAAATATACTCAGGCAAAAAAATATTAACTTTTTAATTATAAGAAACAATACTTATGTATAAAAAATCTAATTCGGGTAGATAATCTATATACAGTTAAAAATAAAACAGGAGCGAATAAAAATGGAAAAACAAAATAACCGTCTGCGCCATGCGGTGCTTGCATTGTGCGTTGGCGTTATTATAACCTTTGCATTTTCTGTTTATGCAGATAAAACAGAGCAAGCCCTTTCACACGGGCTTATACGCCTGCACGTAATCGCCAACAGCGATACCGACTTCGACCAGCAACTTAAACTTGCCGTGCGTGATGCAATTATTGACAGTGTCGGCATTTACTTTACGGATAATTACAAAAAAGACGAGGCGAGAGAAGAAATAATCACCCATATGGAAGATATCCGCCTTATTGCGCAGGAGGTTATTGCCGATTGGGGCTTAAACTATCCCGTTGAAATCTCGCTCGGCAAAAGTGATTTCCCTACCAAAACATATGGTAATGTAACCCTGCCTGCAGGAACTTACGATGCTCTAAAAGTAATAATCGGCAGCGGCGCAGGTCAAAACTGGTGGTGTGTACTTTTTCCGCCGCTGTGCTTTGTAGATGCCACAACCGCCGAAATGCCTGCAGACAGCAGCGAGATTTTAAAAGCGTCGCTTACAGATGAAGAGTACGCAATGGTAACCGACAGCGGCGAACTGCCCGTTCAGGTAAAATTTAAAACATCCGAACTGTGGCAAAGCAGTAAACTTAAATTTAAAAATATGATTGCCGAAAGGTAAATAA
>JAZSLD010000144.1:0-1765 GCA_045535195.1 Clostridia bacterium
GTAGACATTGATGCTGAAAGAACGAGTACAATAACGATTGCTATTAAAATTTCGCTGAGTCCCGATAGCATTATAGGAACGATTGAGTCAAAATCTTTCATTGGCAGCAGTCCGTTTGCAGCAAGTTCAGTTGAGAACAGTCTGCCGAAACCGCCCAGAAAATAGCATCCGCCTGCAACGAATATAGCGAATGCAGTAGAGATGATTGTACCTTTTGTAATGTCTTTTTCACTTTTTATAGCGTAGAACTTCTGTACCATCTGCGGTAATCCCCAAGTGCCGAGTGATGTGAGTATTACAACAAAGAACAGATTAATTGGGTCAGGACCTAAGAATGAATTAAATACCCCCGGTATTTCGGAAACTTCAGGGTCAGAAATCTCTGCAAGACCTGCAAGCGAACCCATAAGACCGCCGTTTTTGCTTAAAACTGCAAAAATAACTGCCACAATACCTATAAGCATTATAATACCTTGAATAAAGTCGTTTATAGCAGTTGCCATATATCCGCCGGCAATAACGTAAATGCCTGTCAGTATAGCCATAACTATTACGCATACAGAGTAGTCAACACCCGGGAATGCCATTTCAAAAAGTCTTGAAAGACCATTGTAAAGTGATGCAGTGTAGGGGATAAGGAATATAAATACAATAAGTGATGCTAGAATTTTAAGGGGCGCAGAATCGTATCTTTTACCAAAGAATTCAGGCATTGTAGATGTGCCAAGATGTTGCGTCATAAGACGTGTTCTTCTGCCGAGGATAACCCATGCCAGAAGCGAGCCTATAAACGCATTGCCAAGACCTATCCATGTAGATGCAATACCAAATTTCCAGCCGAACTGCCCTGCATATCCTACGAATATAACCGCCGAGAAATACGATGTTCCGTATGCAAAAGCAGTCAGCCACGGACCTACATTTCTTCCACCTAGAACAAAACCGCTTACATCTGTTGACTGGCGTCTGCAATAAAGACCTACACCAATCATTATCGCAAAGAACACCAGAAGAATTGAGATTTTTACTGCCATTTTTAAAACTCCTTTTCTTTTTGGGCGGAGATTGTTATGTACTAAAAAACCCGCCCTCTGATTTAGTTTCAGAGGACGGGCAAAATTTACAATGTACCCGTGGTACCACCTCAGTTCATCTGCACCTCACGGAACAGACCTTACAGGTTCCAACAAACCTTTGTTCTGTAACGGGAACTCCCGTTGCCGCCTACTTGTGAATGAACTTTCGGGGCACTGCTCTCGAAATGTATTCAGCCAATCTCCGTCATTGCCTCGCACCACACGGCAACTCTCTCCAGACTTATAAAGGGCCTACTTGTTTTCGGTCATTGCATTTATACTACATATTATACATTTATTTTCGTAATATGTCAACAAAAAAATGTTAAACAGTGTAAAAATTAATTCCTTTTTATAATCTGCTGACGAATTGCGGCAATATCCTCGTTGGTATCAAGATATTTTGCACCGATTAATATAATTCCTCTCTGTGGTTCTTCATAATATACAAAGGCACATTTTCTGTTTACGTTGGTTTTAAAGTTTCTTATATCTTCTTTCATAAGATGAACAGTTTTGTCTGCATATTCTCCAAAACTGATACCTAAAATGTTTTCTATAATTTCAGCATCATCGCTTTTTAAAAATTTTGAATTAAGTTCAATTTCAGCAGCAATAGCGCTGTTTATCACAATTTCGCAATCGTTGCCGATAAAATTGTTTACCATATCGTATACAGAAGTCGGAGG
>JAZSLD010000173.1:0-2770 GCA_045535195.1 Clostridia bacterium
ATTATATCATATTTTTTAATTTTTTTCAACTGTTTCAACTATTTTTAAATCTATGCCGTACTTATCTTTAAAATACTTTACGTTAGACCGTTTATGCCCCACCGCTTTTGACGTTTCGCCCTTGGGCACGGTGTATATTAACACTCCGTCTGCCGTGTCGGTTTCAACACGCTTTTCTATACTGCGTTTATAAACCTCGGCACGGGCAAGTTCGCCCATTGCACTATGGTACGGACCGATTACGGTTTCCTCGTTTATATTATCGGTAGTCTGCAAGCCTATTCGTATAACCTCAATACCGGCACTTTCAAACATCTCAATAAGTTCTGCAGCAAGGTCAACTGCGTACTCGGTTGTAATTGGTGTGTATGTTCCCGATTTATACATATCATAAAGCGCAGTATCTTCAACCACAAGTGTTGGGTAAATCCTTACAAAATCAGGCGATATTGATATAATGTCTTTTGCTGTCTGTATAGATTTTTCTCTTGTATCTGCCGGCAGACCAAGCATCATCTGAAGGCCTAATGAAAAGCCGTGTTTTTTTATAAGTTCAGATGCGGCAAAAACTTCTTCTCTGCCATGGCCTCTGCCTGATTTTAAAAGAACTTCGCTGTCGGTTGACTGCACACCGAGTTCAATGGTTTTCATTCCGTACTTTTTTGCGTTTTCAAGTATAACATCGTCAATACAGTCGGGGCGTGTGGAACAACGCAGGCTGTCAACATTGCCTGCCTTGATATATTCGTAAGCCGCCTGCATAAGCGATGTTTGCAAACTAAAATCTATACCCGTAAAACTGCCGCCAAAAAAAGCGACTTCTACATCAGCGCCGTTTTTATCTATATATTTAAGGTGCTCATCTATGATACGGCGCACATCGTCTGCACACACATCGCTCTGCATGCCCGTGATGTGGCGCTGATTACAGAAAACACAGTTGTGCGGACAGCCGATATGCGGCACAAACACAGGTATATTGTAGTGTCTTTTTTTCATAAAGTTCTCCCGTTAAAAATGTAGAGCCGATGCTGCCACCGCCTCTTCAAAGTTGATTTTATTTTCGTAGAAAACAAAAAATCCTGTATATTTATTATACAGGATTTTTTGGGCTTTTGCAATATTTATATTCTTTTAACAACGGTGTCTGCACTTTTGACTATGCACCCCTCGGGGTAAACTCCACGTGCAGATGTAAGCGGATAAACATTTGTGTTTTTGCCTATAACTGTTCCGGGATTTAAAACACAACCGCAGCCAACATCAGCACCGTCTGCCATGATAGCACCGATTTTGCGCAAGCCCGTCTGCAAATCATCGTCGCCGTGGATAACCACAGCCTTGCCGTCGGACTTTAAATTGGAGCAGATAGAGCCTGCGCCCATATGGGCTTTATTGCCTAAAACAGAGTCGCCAACATAGTTATAATGCGGTACCTGCACTTTATCTAAAAGTATGCAGTTTTTAAGTTCAGACGAATTGCCTATTACGCATCCCTCGCCCGTGATAACTGCACCCCGCAGATATGCGCCGGGGCGAATTTCGCATCCATGCCCTATAACAGCAGGAGGGATTATTGTAACTGACGGGTGTATGGTAACATCCTTGCCGACCAGAACGCCGTCGGCAATTTCCGTAAACCCGTCTATGCCGCTTTCAATAAGTTTATTTATATATTCTTTAATCTTCGGAAGCATATCCCAAGGGTATTCGGAATTTTCAAACAAACCTTTCAGGTATGGTGTTTTGCAGTCAAAAAGTTCGTGTGTTTTTACGCATTTTTTCAAGCGCCGTGCCCCCTTGATATAATAGTATTTTCAATTCTGTCGGCATACACTATGCAGTCGTCTTCGCTTTCGCACTCAATCATAATACGTATAACGGGTTCTGTTCCGCTTTGGCGAAGAAGCGCTCTGCCTTTGCCGTTTATAAGGATTTCCACTGCTTTGAGTTCGTCTAGAACAGCGTCGTCTTCTAAAACAGCCGCCTTATCTTTAACGGGGATATTTTTTGTATATTGCGGATAAAGAGTTAAAGGCTCTGCAAGTTTGGAAAGCGTGGTTTTCATATCGCAAAGTTCTTCCGTAATCATAATGGCTGTAAGCAATCCGTCGCCGGTAGTGGCATATTTTTTAAGTATTATATGTCCTGACTGCTCACCGCCAAGGCAATAGTCGTTTTCATGCATACACTCGTACACAAAGCGGTCACCCACAGAGGTGTGCACGCAGTTTATGCCGATTTCTTCAAGACCTGCCGTAAGACCGCTGTTAGACATTACTGTTGCAACAACTGTATCGCCTGTAAGTGTACCGCGAGATTTTAATCTTTTGCCGAGGATATAGAGCATAGCATCGCCGTCTACTACTTTGCCGTTTTCGTCAACGGCTATGCAACGGTCGGCATCGCCATCAAAGGCAAAACCTAAATCAAGATGATTTTCTTTAACCAATCGGCAAAGGTTTTCTGTATGTGTTGAGCCGCAGTCACGATTTACATTAAGTCCGTCGGGCTCTGCACCTATAACTGTGGTCTGCGCACCAAGTGCACCAAAAACAGATTTTGCAATCATCCACGAAGCGCCGTTGGCACAATCCAAACCGATTTTGAGATTTTTATATGAATGTGACGCTAACGATATAAGATAGCCTACGTATCTGTTTCTGCCCGAAACATAGTCAACTATGCAGCCAAGACGCTCTCTTGATGCAAGCGGAAGGTCGTCACCACTCATACCCAGCGCATTCATATCACCGTCAATATATGCCTC
>JAZSLD010000120.1:0-6996 GCA_045535195.1 Clostridia bacterium
TTGTACGTGCTATCCCCTACAACTTCTATTCACTTCTTACACTTGTATTCGTTGTAGCACTCGCTGTTATGAAGTTTGACTACGGCTCAATGAAAAAACACGAACTCAACGCTATTAATAATGGCGATTTATACACCGCCGGCGACAGAGTTGACGAGGCAGTTAATACCGAGGCTAATCCCAAAGGTAAAGTTATGGACCTTATCCTGCCCGTAGTTGTTCTGGTTGTTGCAAGCGTTATCGGTCTTTTATATGTAGGTGGTTTCTTCGCAGGTTCTGACTTTATCACAGCATTTGGTGATACAGACGCAACAGTTGGACTTCCCTGGGGCGCTCTGATTGCTCTGGTAATTACAATTATCTACTTGATGGCAAGAAAAATCATCACTTTCAAAGAGGCTATGGACTGCATCCCCAAAGGTTTCATCGCTATGGTTCCTGCAATTTTAATCCTTACATTTGCAACATCACTTAAAAATATGACAGGTCTTTTAGGTGCTGACGTATTCGTAGGCGGTTTAATGGATTCTGCTGCTGCAGGACTTGCAAACTACCTGCCCGCAATTATCTTTATAGTTGCTTGCGTACTGGCATTCTCAACAGGTACATCTTGGGGTACATTCGGTATCTTAATTCCTATCGTGGCTGCTATATTCCCTGCCGACAGCGAACTGATGATAATCGGTATGTCTGCTTGCCTTGCAGGTGCAGTTTGCGGTGACCACTGCTCACCTATTTCCGATACAACAATTATGTCATCGGCAGGTGCTCAGTGCAATCACTTAAATCACGTTTCAACTCAGTTGCCTTATGCAATTACAGTTGCGGCTATTTCATTTGTAATGTATCTGCTGGCTGCATTTATCCAGAGTGCATACATTCTGCTGCCTATCGGTATAGTGCTGACAATCGCAGTGCTCTTTGCTATTAAAGCAATAACCAAAGATAAAGCGCAGGCGTAAACAAAACAACAAATTTAAAAGGACCGGAATATTCCGGTCCTTTTTTTAATCTTCTGTTTGATATCCTGCACTCTTATAATTTCTGTCTTTCAGCCATTTAACTGTCTTTTCGTATTTATCTGTGATATTTAAATAAATTCCGTTCCGGTAATTTATCAGTTTGCCGTTTTCATCGATGCCGCCGTCAAACAAATAATTTATAGATACATCGTACAGAATATCTTCACCTTTGAGTTCTTTCGGATATAATTCTTCATAACTCATATTCAATATATCTTCTTTTAAAATTGCAAGAAGTTCTTTATAATCGTCTATCTCGTGCTCTTCGCGGTATCCGCCATTATTGTAACTTTGAAGATTTATCCCAGTCACTTTAGATTCATCTACAAATATCTCTTCGCACATTTGCTTGTACTCGTCATACTCGTAAAATGCGTTCATTATCTCTACCCTTTGTTCGTATGTTACAGGATAAACTCTGTAGATTGTTTTACCGTTTTTAAGATTGTATTTAATATGTATTCTTGTATTATATGGCGAACTATACAACCTCTCATAACTGGTAGATGGAATTTCAAAAATAAAATCTTCGTGTGCATCTATAACCATACCGATAAGTTCTTCATTCGCAGTAAAAGGCTCTTCGCGGTGATAGTAATTATATAATGCTGCTTCTTCTATCTCTGATACCTCAGGCACTTTGGTTTCGTAACCGAAGAAAGATGTCTGTGAAAATACTAAAGTAAGTGCAACAAAGCATACAGCAAAACCTACATAACCTTTCCACGAATACAGAATATTAAGTGTTTTCTTTAAAACCATTTCAGATGCAGCATATGCTATTATGCTTATTATAGCAATGATTAATGTGAAAACAACCGCATTTTCTTCGACATAAGGTGCAAATATAGCAAAGCCAAACATTGTTGCCAGAAATGTTACAACGTATTTGAATATATGGTTTAAACATTTAAAACCTGCAACATCGCCGGTTGTTTCAAGGCGTCTTTTCTTGTAAAGGAAATACGAGCCGACATACAATACAACCGCAGCAATCACAAATTTAATAATTTGAAGATCGGTTATATCGTCACGGAAGTATTTATCCATAAACCCAAAAACCACTACCGCAAAATTACGTTCCATAAGGATTTCAAATAAATTATTAGTTTCAATGTATCCGTATACAAAAACACCTGCCATAACACTAAGTGTTGCTACTGTTATAAACAGAAAAGCGTGTATTAAACCATTTATCGCTACCGTAGCAAAACTGTTACCTGTAACAGACGCCGCAAACACGGCTACAGAGAACATTAAAAATATTCCAACAAGATTATACCCTATCCACATTAAGCAGTTCTCAACAGTAAAATAATGACTGTAGCCGAACATCGATATAAATATAAGAATTATACCGTTTATTATTATCGGCACACACATCAGTGTAAAAGATGCAAGGATTGACGAAATATAATTTGCTTTTCTTGAAACCGGTATGCTGTGGATAAATATTGATTGCTTTTTAGAATGGATAAACCTGAACACCAAAAGCGCAACTACTGTAGGCACTACCAAAGCAAGTAAAATCGGTACGGTTATGTATACTCCATGCAGTATAACGGGATAATCTTCAAAATAATCGTACGGCATATGCGAAAAATCTCTGTCGATATTTAAAAACAGCGATAATCCCGTAGACACAAAGAGTATTATAAAATAAAGCAACGCTCCCCACGAATATCGTTTTACTGTGGATTTATATATACCTTTATTAAAAAATGATGTTTTTGAAATCATACCCCAAACCTCCTAACTCGTAAATAAATACTTCCTCTAAAGTAAGGCTCACACGCTCTAAAAGTACCGGCGAAGCGTCAGAGAGCATCTTATAATTTGCATCGGCGTCACCTTTGATTATAAGGTTATAAACAGACCCCGTATTCGTTATACTTAAAAGTCCGTCGATGGAATTTAAAAACTCGGATTTATCCTCTTTAAACGACACCTGATATTTACAAACTCCGCCTTTGATATCGTCTAACGGCTTTTCGGCAATGAGTTTGCCGTCGTGGATAATACCCACCCAGTCGCAGATATCTTCAAGTTCCCTTAAATTGTGCGAAGATACCAGCACAGTAAGTTCTCTGTCGGCAACGTCGGCAATAACAAGGTTTAAAACCTGCTTACGCATTACGGGGTCAAGCCCGTCTAAAGGCTCGTCCAGAATAAGCACTTCTGGCATTGCAGACAGGCACAGCCAGAAAGCGACCTGCTTTTTCTGTCCTTTAGACATTTTGCGTATCTGCTTTTTCTCGTTTAATTTAAATACTTCTTTTAATTTTTCATAACGCTCGGTATTAAACTTCGGATAGATGTCTTTATAAAATTCCGCCATCTGCTTAATTGTATATGTACTGAAATAAAACCAATCGTCTGAGATATTTAAAATCTTCTGTTTTATATTTTCGTTTTCGTAAACTGGCTCTCCATCTACGATTATACTGCCGCTTTCGGGAAGCATAACTCCGTTTATATGATTTATAATAGTAGTCTTGCCGGCACCGTTAGGACCGATAAGGCCGTAAATTGTGCCTTTTCTTACGTGCAGGCTCATAGACTTTAAAACCTGAAAATCGTCAAAATGTTTAACAACATCTAAAACCTTTATCATTTAAACTCCTCCTTAATTTTATTTATAACACTATCTATACTTTCCTCGGGTTCACCAAGATATATAAGCGCTTTAACCGCTGATTCAAGATTTTCATACAGTTCTTTTATCTTTGCGCTGTCTTTTGTATGTGATACCGGAGCCACAAAATTGCCCCTGCCCTTTATACTGTATATAAAGCCGTCAGATTCGAGTTGTTTATACGCTTTTTGAACAGTATTAGGATTGACCGTAAGAGATATGGAAAGTTCACGCACAGACGGTAGTTGCTCGTCTTCTGCCAGCACTTTATTTATTATAAGCGTTTTTATGCCGTCTTCTATCTGCTCGTGCAGACTTCTGCTGTCTTTATAATCAATCTTTATCATATATTCACCTCCTTGTAACTGTATTACGTGTACTAATACAGTTAGTATATACTATACTTTCTATATTGTCAATATGTTTTTTGAATTTTTTTGACTTATATATAAAATAGTGTTAAAATGAAAATAAGGAAGGTGAACAACATTGAGGATATACGCTCCCCATTACTATAAAGATTTTAAATGCATTGCAGACAAGTGCAAACATAACTGCTGCATTGGTTGGGAAATAGATATAGACGAAGATACATACCATAAATACAAATCGGTCGGCGGCGAATTCGGCAATGAAATACGCAGGAATATAAGCAAAGACGGCACTCCTCATTTTTGTTTGACAAAAACTGAACGCTGCCCGTTTTTAAATACTGATAATCTTTGTGATATTATAATTAATCTTGGCGAAGACCATCTGTGTCAGATATGCACAGACCACCCCCGCTACCGCAACTTTTTTGACTCCCGAGAAGAAATCGGCTTAGGCTTATGCTGTGAGGCGGCTGCTAAACTTATAATTACAAAGCAGGAAAAGACTGATTTTATAATTTTAAAAGACGGTGCCAAATTGTGCGACAAAGAAGAAAAGGACTTTTTTGCCGAGCGTGAAAATATATATGAAATATTGCAAAGCAGAGATTTAACAGTAAACGAAAGGCTTGAAAAGTTATCAAAGAAATACAGAATTAAACTTCCCGATTTAAGTTTTTCGCAATGGTCAACTTTTTTAAAAAAGTTGGAACGGCTTGATACTCAATGGGATAAAAGTATAGAAAAACTTTCATTTTTAACAGAAGTGGATTTTGATAATTACACTTCTCACGAATGGGAAATCGCAAGAGAACAACTGCTGATTTATTTTATTTACCGCCATATGGCAGAGGGTTTCTACGACGGCAGAATTTACGAGAGATTAGCGTTTGCCATACTTTGCGACAAACTCATTATCGGGATATGCGCCGCTAACGGAATTACCGATTTAAACGGCTTAGCAGAAATTGCACGCGCTTACAGCAGCGAGATTGAATATTCTGAAGAAAACTTAGAGAAGATATTTGATGTTTTATCAAATTACTGATTATACTTTACCTTTACATTTTTGTAAAATTATGCTACACTTAATTTGATATTATTTAAAGGAGATTTACATATGTCAAGTTACGTTACACGAAAAACTCCCGGTGAAACCGCCTGATATGTTCACGACAGATTTGGTATGTTTAAACTGCGAAGTTTCGGTAATTTAGGTGATTTTAAAATAATGTAAACTTAAAACGCAGACTCATATGGGGTGTACTCCTAAGGACAGCAATTTTAAAAGGCTGAACGATTGATTTCGTTCAGCCTTTTATCGTAGGGGAGATTCACGAATCCCCCATTTTATAAGGTCTTAGGATATCCTAAAATATTTGGAAGATGATATACATCTTCCCTGCTTGTTACAGTACTGGACATTATTTATAGAGTGCTAAGTCGGTAAGTGCAACAGGAACACTACCTTGTCCATATGCATCACTTGCCCTTATCTTAATTGTTAATTGATTAACGCCCTTTATATCAATATCAAATTTAAACGGCATCGAAGCTGTTACAGCGGTTGCCTTATATATCAATTTTCCGTCCCCATAAAAGAATACATCTGTGGGTGATGAATAGCAGTTATCCGCATCTCTGAAAGTTGCAATTTTATAACTCTTAGGCAAGACAACAGTTCCTTTCAACGTATTATATTGGCTATTTAAAGGATATCCTATAATCATATCTGATTTATCAGTATCATTTTCAACAATTCCAGACCAACCACCAATATATAACAACACTCCATTTGTATAAGTATTTCCACTATAATCAGTAACATTTCCATTGATTATCGCAAACCTGTTATCACCATTAATTTCATTTGCTTTTCTATAATCATTATATTGAATCCTATCCAAATAATTATCAGGCTTTGTCTGGTCTTTCTTACCAATATAAACACTTTGTGTTACTCCGTCCCATTCCACATCTTTTCCAAATGCATTTGAAATAGCACGAACAGGTAAATATGTTGTTCCGTTCATTATAAATGGTTCTACTACATTACCGTTCGCATCTTTTGGTACAACTTCTCCACCATCAATGTATATTTTGATGTTGTTATAAAACAGTTCTGCTGTTTCGCTGATTTGCTTTGCAAACACCACACCGCTTGTCAGCGTTGTACCAATCAACACACCTGCAATTAATCCTTGTAATCTCTTTTTCATTTTGTTTTACCTCCAAATTTTATTTTATGAATATTATTCACAAAATAAGTATAACATATATTTATAAATTACGCAAGTGCGTATACGCAAAAATGTAAAATATTTTAAAATATCTTTACGAGGTGTTTTAAAATGGATGTTAAAGATACAATAGTAAAAAGATTTAATGAGCTTTGTGCTGAAAGAAATATGCGAATAAATGAACTTGCAAATGTATCGGGAGTTACACCATCAACTGCTTATAGTATGATGGATAAATCACGCAGAGATGTTTCTATAAGAACTATCAAGAAATTTTGTGATGGGTTAGAAATAACGTTAGGAGAGTTCTTTTCAACAAAAGATTTTGACGATCTTGAACAGGAAATAAAATAGGTTGTTTTGATATGAATTTACCAATCAGAAAAAGAACAAGATTAAAAGGTTATGACTATTCCGCTCCCGGAGAGTATTTTGTTACCATATGTACAGCTCAGAAAACGCATTTATTCGGAGAAATCAAAAACTCAGAAATGCATTTAAGCTCAATTGGCAAAATAGTTAATAGAGAAATCCTCGGTATAGCATCGCATTATGAAAACATCCGTATAGACAATTATGTTATTATGCCTAACCACATCCATATGATTATTGTTGTTGAACAAACGGAAGGGATAAATCCCTTCCCTACGATAAAAAAATATGATATACCCAATGTGGTTGGAAAATTCAAGGCCGGAGTGACAAAAATTGTAGGGAATGCATTTATG
>JAZSLD010000200.1:0-3250 GCA_045535195.1 Clostridia bacterium
CTACGATCCGACTTGTGATTTTATCCAGACAAACTATAAAGAGTACACAGGTGACAGTGATTTTCTTGCATCTGCCACGGAGCGTACCAACACGCTTATGAAAAAGGTTCAGTCACTTTTTAAACTTGAAAGACAGTTTGGTGGTATACTTGATATTGACACGGCTACTGTTTCTTCGCTTACAAGTTTTTCACCTGGGTACATTGACAAAGACAACGAAATTATCGTTGGTATGCAGACTAACCGTCCGTTAAAACGCAGTGTAAACCCCTTTGGCGGTATGCGTATGGTGCGTCAGGCATGCGAAGCGTACGGCTATAAATTAAGCGATAAAGTTGAAGAAGAATTCCGCTTCCGCACAACCCATAACGACGGCGTTTCCCCTGCATATACCGAAGAGATGCGTAACGCCCGCAAATGCCATGTAATAACCGGTCTGCCCGACGCATACGGCAGAGGCAGAATTATAGGCGACTACCGCAGAGTGGCACTTTATGGTGTGGACAGGCTTATTGAAGAGAAAAAAGCTGACAAAAAGAAACTCGCTGACGGTGCATTCAATACTGCGCAAATACGTCTTGATGAAGAACTGTATCAGCAGATAGCATTTTTGGGTTACCTTAAAGAAATGGCTAAGATGTATGGATTTGACATCAGCCAGCCTGCCGCAAATGCAAAAGAGGCTATTCAATGGACATACTTTGCATACCTTGCAGCAATTAAAGAACAGAACGGTGCTGCAATGTCACTCGGCAGAGTAAGCACATTCTTCGATATTTATATTGAACGTGATATTGCAAACGGAATTTTAACAGAAGAAACTGCGCAGGAGTTAATGGACGATTTTGTTATTAAACTGCGCATAGCACGTCATTTACGTACACCCGAATACAACGAACTTTTCGGCGGAGACCCGATGTGGATTACCGAAGCCGTGGGCGGTATGGGCAAAGACGGCAGAACTTTAGTTACAAAAAACAGTTACCGTATGTTAAACACTCTCTATACACTCGGCTCATCACCTGAGCCCAACCTTACTGTGTTGTGGTCTAACAGTTTACCCGAAAACTTTAAAAAATTCTGTGCAAAAGTTTCTGCAGATACAGACTCTATACAATATGAAAGCGATGATGTAATGCGTCCAATCTATGGTGACGATTATGCAATCGCCTGCTGCGTATCTGCAATGAAAGTCGGCGAACAGATGCAGTTTTTCGGTGCAAGATGCAACCTTGCAAAACTTCTGCTTATCGCAATTAACGGCGGTTATGACACCACCAGCGGTATGCATATAGGCCCGCAGATGCCCGTAATGGACGTTGAAAAATTAGACTACAACGCCGTTATGGAAAGATTTGATGTTTATATCGCATGGCTTAGCCACTTGTATGTAAACACAATGAACATCATTCACTATATGCACGACAAATACGCTTACGAAAAAATCCAGATGGCTCTGCACAATACTGATGTAGAACGCTTTATGGCATTCGGTATAGCAGGACTTTCTGTTGTGGCAGACTCTTTAAGTGCCATCAAGCACGCAATTGTTCGCCCCATTAAAGACGAAAACGGATTTATTGTTGACTTTGACACTGCAGGAGATTTCCCCAAATACGGAAACGACGACGACAGGGTTGACTTAATCGCCAAAGATATGGCACACAAAGTTATTACAGAACTGCGCAAAACACCAACATACAGAGATGCTATACACACACTTTCTGTACTGACAATCACATCAAATGTTATGTATGGTAAAAACACAGGTGCTACACCTGACGGCAGAAAAGCCGGTGCTCCTTTTGCACCGGGTGCCAACCCCATGCATAATCGTGAGGAAAACGGCGCATTGGCATCACTTAACTCTGTTGCAAAAATCAGTTATGACGACTGCCGTGACGGTATTTCAAATACATTCTCTATAACTCCCGAAGCGCTCGGCAGAACGGACGAAGAACGTACAGAAAACCTTGTAAATATCTTAGACGGATACTTTGCAAAAGGTGCTCACCACATAAATGTAAACGTGTTAAACCGTGAAACACTTATGAAAGCATACGAAGATCCTGAGGCATATCCTAACCTTACAATAAGGGTATCAGGCTATGCTGTAAACTTCAACAAACTCTCACGTGAGCAGCAGCGCGAAGTTATCAGCCGTACTTTCCACGAAGCAATATGAGTACACCTTTAAAAGGCTATATCCACTCTGTTCAGTCGCTTGGTACATTAGACGGACCGGGTGTAAGGTTTGTAGTGTTTATGCAAGGGTGTAATCTTCGCTGCTCGTGTTGCCATAATCCCGATACTTGGGAAATGTCAGGCGGAACACAATACACACCCGAGCAGATTGTAAGCAAAGCAATACGCTACAAAGAGTATTTCGGCGCAGATGGTGGCATAACCGTTTCGGGTGGCGAGCCTCTGCTGCAGGCAGAGTTTGTATACGAACTTTTTAAACTGTGCCACGCAAACGAAATTAACACCTGTCTTGATACATCGGGCAATATATTAACCGATACTGTTAAAACTTTGCTTAGCGCAACAGACAGAGTACTGCTTGATATTAAATACACAACCGATGAACTGTACCTGAAGCACGTCGGCTGTGATATGGTCAAAGTTATGGATTTTCTGCAGTATCTAGACAAAGAGAAAATCCCTACAACGCTCAGGCAGGTTATTATACCTACCGTCAACGACAACGAGGAAAACATACTCGCATTAAAAGAGATAATAAAATCTTATCCGTGTATCGACAAAGCAGAACTTTTGCCGTTTCGCAAAATCTGTCAGGTTAAATACGATGATATGGGACTCCCCTTCCCTTTCGGACATTTGCCTGAAGCAAACAAAAACGATACTGACAAATTACAAAAAAGCCTTGGCGTTTAGCCAAGGCTTTTTATTATTTATAATCCGTATTTAATTTTTATTCTTTCAAGTTTGTCGAGCAATGGGCCTGCCAAAAACCACAGAAAGAACACAGTAGAAACTGCGTGGATTACATCGAACGAAAAACCAAGTACAAATGATGAAACAATCAAATCTGCCGTAGGTTGCGTATTCCACATCAGCACAGATGCCGGATTCATTATACCGCCGTATATAACGATGGCAGAGACAGCACCAAACACACATAAGTTTATACGTGTTTTGGAAATTATGCCTCTATTGAAGATAATTCCTGCCATAAATCCGACAATCCCCATAGCAAACATCTGCCACGGTGTCCACGCCCCTTGCG
>JAZSLD010000068.1:0-12339 GCA_045535195.1 Clostridia bacterium
ATTGATGATAACATATTGGAAAACGCAAAAAAATACGGCATGAAAACCTTCGAACTCGGAGTGCAATCCACTGATAGTGAGGTTCTGTTGAAATCAGGGAGGGGTCACGGCAGAGATGAGGTTTTTGCTGCGTCGGAACTCATAAAAAAACACGGCTTTTCTCTGGGGCTGCAGATGATGCTTGGACTTCCCGGGGATACGAGGGAGAAATCCATAAAAACTGCGGAGGATATTGTATCAATCGCTCCTGATTTTGTGCGCATATACCCCACGCTGGTTGTAGAGGACACCGCTCTTTATGATATGTATAAGACGGGTACGTACACACCAATAACGGTTGATTATGCAGTCGGGCTCAGTGCCGAGCTTATAGAGCTGTTTGAAACAAACGGCATAGACGTTATCCGTGTGGGGCTGCAGACTACTGATAATATCAACGAATCGACCGTTATCGGTCCGTATCACAGTGCTATGGGGGAGCTTGCCAGAGGTGAAGTGTATCGCCGGAAGATAGAAAGGTATATTACCGAAAACGGCTTGACGGGTGAGGTTATATACACTGTGCCCGCGGGTGAAATTTCCAAAGCTGTGGGTCAGAAACGCTGCAATATTGAGTATTTCAGGGAAAGATATAATATAGACTTAAAAATCGCAGAGAAATGTTGAAATTTTTTTGAAAATATGATATAATTCATTCTGTATGTGCAGGGGGCAGGGTTGTTCCTTGGAAAGATAGATTATAATACTTATAAGGAGCATATAAATGTACTTAAAAGGTATAAATGTTCAGGGGTTTAAATCCTTTGCGGATAAAATAGATTTAGAGTTCGGTTCGGGCATTACTGCCATTGTCGGTCCTAACGGCAGCGGCAAAAGTAACGTGTCCGATGCTGTGCGTTGGGTACTTGGTGAACAGAGCGCCAAAACATTGCGCGGTGCCAATATGCAGGACGTAATTTTTGCAGGTACTCAGAAGCGTAAGCCTCTGGGCTTTGCATCTGTTACCATTATGCTTGATAACTCTGCAAAAAATCTTAATATTGATACCCCCGAGGTTAAGGTTACACGCCGTGTTCACCGCAGTGGTGAAAGCGAGTATCTTATCAATAATGCACCATGCCGTTTAAAAGACATACACGAACTGTTTATGGATACAGGTCTTGGCCGTGACGGATACTCAATGATAGGTCAGGGTAAGATTGACGAGATACTCTCGTCCAAATCCGAGGACCGCCGCCGCATATTTGAAGAGGCTGCGGGTATAAGCAAATATAAATATAAAAAGTTAGAGGCTGAACGCAAACTTGAGCAGACAGAGGATAATCTTCTGCGTATTAAAGATATGATTGTTGCGCTCGAAGATCAGGTAGGACCTCTGGAGGAGCAGAGCAGAAAAGCACGTACATATCTTGACTTGCGTGAAAGTTTAAAAGGCTTAGATGTAAATATCGCTATAAACAATATTGACCGCTGCAGAGAAAACATCAAAAAAGGCGAAGAAAATCTTTCTATTGCCGTAGCACAGTTAAATGACGAACGAGCAAAGTCTGTGCAGATGGAAGCCGAGGCTGAAAAGGCAGAAGCAGCGCTTTCTGCATTAATGGAGCAGATTAATGCACTTACAGAGCAGATGTTTCAGTTAGAGCGTGATAGCAGCGGTGCCAAAAACCGTATTGAGATACTCAATAATAACATTGCCAACAACGATGCCAACATTGCCAGAATAAACGAAGAAATCGCCGTTTTAAACGAAAAGATTGCCGCAACCGAGGCAGAAATCAAAAACCAGGGCGAAGTGCTTGATGGCAGACGTGCCGATGCCAAGGCGCTGTCTGAAAAGATTGCCGCTATAGAGGCAGACGGAGCAGCACTTGACGAGCAGATTAAAACAAGCCATAAAAGCATTGAAGATAAAAAGGGCGTTATTGCAGAAAATTTAAGCGAAATTTCCGACCTGCGTGCAAAGAAAAACAGTATGGAAATGCTGTATCAGAACTTTGACGAGCGTAAGGCGAACATAAAAAACGAGCAGGAAGAAAAACTAGCGCTTAAAGAAAACGAAATAAAAGCGATTGACGAACTCAAGAAAAAACTTGAGGAAAACGAGGCTGCAAAATCGGCTGAACTCAAAAAACTTGAAAGCCTTAAAAAAGAGTATTTTGAAATTACCGATACACTTACAAAAACTAAAGATAAACTAAATGCCGTTGCATCAGAGTTTAACGAAAAGCAGTCAAAGAAAAATGCGCTTGAAGACCTTGAAAAAGGCTACGAGGGATACTTCAGGGGCGTTAAAGAGATTTTAAATAAAAAATTCAACGGCGTTCACGGTGTAGTTTCAAAAATTATTGATGTTGAAGAAAAGTATGCCGTTGCGGTTGAAATTGCATTGGGTAATGCTGTTCAGCATATTATTGTAGATACCGAGGAAGATGCAAAAAAATGTATTGCGCATCTTAAATCCACCAATGTGGGCCGTGCGACTTTCCTGCCCGTTTCAACCATTAACGGTGTTACTTTGGAAAAAGAGCCTGACGGCGAAAAGGGCTATCTTGGTCTTGCGTGCGACCTTATCGGCTACGATAAAGAATACGACGGAATATTTAAGCAACTGCTCGGTAAAACCGCCGTTGCGGATAATATAGATAACGCCGTAAATATTGCCAGAAAGTTTGGCTATAAATTTAAAATTGTAACCCTTGCAGGCGAAGTTGTAAATGCAGGCGGATCTATGACAGGCGGAAGCATCAGCCAGAACCAGAAACTTTTAAGCCGTTCAATAGATATCGAACGCTTAAAGCAGGAACTTGCCGAACTTGAAAAAACCATCGATAAGCACGAAGATGTTATAGACGAAGCAAACGGCAAGATAAAAGTTATCGCACAGAAAAAGCAGGTTTGTGACGATGCCGTTGCCGAGTGCGGTCACGAAGAAGTTCGCATTAATGCATCGCTTGAGCAGAAAAATGCGTCATTGGCAGAACTTGAAAAAACCATTGCCGCATTAACAGACGAAAGCGGAAATATCTTAAAAGAAATAGACGGAATCAAGGATAAATCCGCACAGTTTGCGCAGCGTATAGGCGAACTTGAAGGTTCGGTTGAAAACATACGTAAAGAATTAACCGAAACAGAACTTGCGTATATATCGCTTGAAAATAAAAAAGACGAAAATGCCCGTACACTTACCGATGGCAAGATAGATTTCAGCAATATCTGCAAAGATATGGAACTTATCGGCGAAAGAATAGAGGCTATGAAAGCCAATATAACTGCACATAATGCCGAAAAGGCAAGCAAAGACGCCGAAAAAGTTGCCATTGCCGAAAGCACCGAGGCTATAAAAGCCGAGATTGTAGAGGCGGGCAATGCCGCTACAACAATTGCAGACGGCAGCGGTCAAATTGCCGAACAGATTGCCGAAAGTAAGAAGCAGTACGAAAAAGACTCTGCTGCACTTAAACTTTTGCAGAAAAAGTCTAAAGAGCAGAGCGAGATAATTTATACCGTTCAGCAGGAGATTTCACGTATAGAAAATAAGAACTCACGTTATGAGATGGAGTCTGAACAGGCAATTTCAAGATTGTGGGAAGATTACGAACTTACCTACACAACTGCGCTTGAATACAAAAAAGCCGATATTAATCTGGTAGAGGCTGCAAAAGAGGCCGCCAGCCTTAAAAGCCGCATAAAGGCATTGGGTAATATCAATATCGACGCTATTGACGAGTATAAGGCGGTTAAGGAAAAGTATGACTTTATGTCTGAACAGAAAGCCGACCTTGACCAGTCCAAATCGAAATTAGAGAAAATCATTGACGAAATGCAGGCAGAGATGACCGTAAGGTTTAAAGAGCGCTTTGAACAGATTAAAGAAAAGTACGATTCTGTGTTTAAAGAACTTTTTGGCGGCGGTACTGCCAAACTCGCTCTCAGCGACCCGAGCGATGTGCTTGAAAGCGGAATTGAAATAGAAGTTCAGCCACCCGGCAAAAAATTGCAGAGCCTTCTGCTTTTGTCCGGCGGCGAAAGAGCGTTCGCTGCGATTGCACTTTTGTTTGCCGTACTTGAAGTACGCCCAACGCCATTTTGCATACTCGACGAGGTTGAGGCAGCACTTGACGACGTAAATGTGTATCGTTTTGCCGATTATGTTAAAAAATACAGTAAGAAAACCCAGTTTATAGTAGTAACTCACCGTAGAGGTACTATGGAAGCCGCCGATATTATGTATGGTGTAACCATGCAGGAAAAAGGTGTTTCCAAGGTACTCAAACTGCAAATCAAAGACCTGGAGGAAGAGAATGCTTAATTTTTTTAAGAATAAAAAAGATAAGGAAGAAGATATTGTAACTTCAACACTTACACCGCCTGCAGCAGAGAGCGAAAACGACATTGTTACAGAGGCGGTTGAGTACGAACCTGTAAAAGATGTTGAAGAAGAAACAACAACACCCGAGCCAGAAAAGAAAGGCTTTTTCTCAAAACTTTCAGAGGGACTCCAAAAAACACGTGCATCTTTAAATGACAAGATTGACAGCGTTATAAAAGCGTTTGTAAAAGTTGATGAAGAACTTTTTGAAGAACTGGAAGAAGCGCTTATATCTGCCGACGTTGGTGTAAATACGTCTTTGTATATTATAGAGCGTCTGCGTGATACCGTTAAAGACCGCCGCATCACAGAGGGCGAGCAGGTGCGCGAGGTCATTAAAGAGATTATATGCGATATTTTAAACAGCGCAGATAACGAACTTGTTCTTAATGGCAACCCTGCGGTGATTTTGGTTATCGGTGTAAACGGTGTGGGTAAAACTACTTCAATAGGCAAGATGGCGGCTTTCCTTACTGCTGAGGGCAAAAAGGTTGTGCTTGGTGCTGCCGATACATTCCGTGCTGCTGCCGCAGACCAGTTGCAGATATGGGCAGAGCGTGTAGGTTGCGACCTTATAAGGCTTCAGGAGGGTGCAGACCCTGCTGCGGTTGTGTTTGACACCGTAAATGCCGCCAAAGCAAGAGGTGCCGATGTTGTTATTATAGACACCGCCGGAAGATTGCATAATAAGAAAAACCTTATGGACGAACTTAATAAAATATCACGAGTTATTGAAAGAGAACTTCCCGAAAGTTCAAAAGAAACTCTGCTCGTTATAGATGCCACTACGGGCCAGAATGCCGTATCGCAGGTACAGCAGTTCCAAGAGGCGGCAGGCATTACGGGCATAGTTCTTACCAAACTTGATGGCACGGCAAAAGGCGGTATAGTAATCGCTATATCGCACGACAGACAAATCCCCGTTAAATTTATAGGCGTTGGTGAGGGCATAGACGATATGCAAAAATTTAATGCCGCTGATTTTTCAAGTGCGCTTTTCGGGTAATTGAGATGTTTAAGGAGTTGAACTAATGAACTATTATGACGCAAACCTGAGTGGAAAAATGAGAAAGATAACCGTAATCGGAGTGGGTTTAATATTGCTTGTGTTTATGGCGGCCTTTTCTGTTAATATGTACCTTCAGGTAACGGAAATACGTGAACTTGGCGAGAAATTCTTAACCGTTTTCTGGACTAATTTTGCGGTGCGTGCAATAGCGCAGGCTGTAAGTTTCCTTGTGTCGTTCATACTCTTTTATATAAGCACGTGCATAGTTTTGCGTGCCATGCAAAAAACAAACAGCCCCGTGCTCAGCATTATAAACCATTTCTGGGGCAGAGCGCTTGTTTGTGTGGTGCTTTCCGTAGTGGCGAGTACGTTTATAAGCGAAACGGTGTACAGCCGTTATCTTATGTTTGCAAACAGTACCCCGTTTAATGCGGTTGACCCCATCTTCGGGCACGATATAGGCTACTATATTTTCAGCAGACCTTTTTTAGATGCACTTGTGGGCAGTTTTTCGTCTGTATGGTTTGTAGTTACAGCCTACTGCGTGGCATCGTACCTTATAATATACGCAGTAAACGGGCTTTTGAATTTCCAGAAGATAACCTATGATAAACCCGTTGTAATCCATAATATTGTAAATGTGGTTATATTTTTCCTCATTCAGGCAATCACTTATAAATTCCGTTCGGAGGAAGTGCTTTATTCTTCGTTCGGCGATGTAGCAGGCGCCGGTTTTACCGCCATTAACGTATGGTATAATTTTTACCGTGTTGCGCCGTTTTTGCTGATAGCGATTATAGTGATAAGCCTTGTGCTTTTGTCAAAAGGCAAATACAAGGCAATGGTTATATCCATTGCGGCGTACCCTGCAATTTTAATAGCCATTTCAATAACTGCGTTCGGCGTGCAGCAGTTAATAGTTGAGCCTAACGAGGCTGTTAAAGAACGTCCGTATCTTGAGCATAATATGACATATACAAAAATGGCGTTCAATATAGAAAATGTTCGTGAGGCGGAATACCCCGCCGACACTTCGCTTACTGCCAACTCTTTGCAAACAAACAAGGAGATGTTTGACAGCATACGCATAACAGATTTTAATTCTACCATTACGGCAGTTAATTCGCTGCAGGGCATACGCAACTATTATAAATTCAACGATTCCGATGTAACATCTTATAATATAGGCGGCAAACAGACATTGGTTTCTATCGCACCTCGTGAGATAGATAAGAAAAACCTGCCCGATACAGCCAAAAGTTATGCAAACGAGGTGTTCAGGTTTACACACGGTTTCGGTGTGGTTATGAACCCCCTCAATCGTGTTACTGCTGAGGGACAACCTGAATTTTATATAAAAGATATTCCTACTGTTTCGGCAGATGGTGCGCCAAAAGTTACTCAACCCAGAATATACTACGGCGAAACGCAGGACGATTATGTTGTTGTAAATTCCTCATTAAGAGAGATCGACTACTACGAAGGCTCGGAGGAAGTCGAGTATTCATACAGCGGCGAGGGTGGAATAAAACTCGGCTTTTTGAACAGACTTATCTATTCTGTAAAAAATGCAGATTTTAGAATGTTGATTTCTGAATTTGTTAAAAGCGACAGCAAAATTTTAATTAACAGAAATGTTAAAGACAGAGTGGAAAAAGCAGTTCCGTTCCTGCAGTTTGATGATGACCCGTATATGGTTGTAGACGATGCAGGCAGACTTAAATGGATAATAGATGCATATACCACGTCTGAATATTTTCCGTATTCGCAAAGTTACGGCGGCGTAAATTATATCCGCAATTCCGTAAAGGCAGTTGTAGACGCTTACGACGGTACTATCGACCTGTATGTTGTGGATAAAAATGACCCCATCATACAGACGTATATGAAAATTTACCCCGGAGTGTTTACCGATGCCCCCCTGCCTGAAGGCATAAGGGAGCATATTGTGTACCCTGAGTACCTTTTCAATATTCAGGCTCAGGTTTACGGCAAATACCACGTAACCAATCCGAACACGCTGTATAATAAATCCGACCTGTGGGTTTTTGCAAAAGAGAAATACGGCAGCGAAGAACAGTCCATTTTGCCGTATTATAATCTTATGAATGTCAGCGAACTTCCGTCTGACGAAGATTTTATAATAATGATACCGTACACGCTTGCCAATAAAGATAATATGGTGGCATGGCTTGCTGCCGACTGCGATATGGACAATTACGGCAGTCTGGTTGCATATCATTTCCCCAAGGGCAAGAATGTTTATGGCACAATGCAGATAGAAAACCGCATAGACAGCGACCCCGCAATATCCAGAGAAATGACCTTGTGGGGGCAGGGTGGCTCTAACGTAATAAGGGGCAATATGCTTGTTGTTCCTGTAGACGGCTCGCTTATTTATATTGAGCCAATTTACATTTCGTCTAATACAACCGGCGGTACTGCAAACGGCTCTATCCCTGAACTTAAACGTATGATAGTTGCATATGGCGATAAGATTGTTATGGAGCCTACTTTAGAGCAGGCGCTCAAGGTTATATTCGGCGATATGGCGCCCTCGGGTCCGGTTGGTACGCTTGAGGGGATTGAAGAGGTCCCCGACGAGCCTGAGGCTGAAAACATCACAACTGATGAAGATGCAACGCTAGATAGCGTGATAGATGCAATTGCAGACGCTTACCGCGGGGCACAGAGCGATAGTGCCCGTGGTGACTGGAACGGCTTTGGCGAGAATATGCAGAATTTGAGTGACGCTATCAAAGAACTCGAAAAATTCCGTTCGTCAAAGGAATAAATAGCCATAGTAAACTGCATAAAAACAGTTTTTATTAGATGTATTATATAAAGTTTTAGAAAATTGTAAAATACACTTGAAATTCGTCTTGAAAAAGCATACAATATATAGTGTGGACGTCTGTGTCCAAGGAAAAATTTTACTGCCATTTTATGGCGTGGCTATGTAGCATAAGAACGACAAAAAAATTCGGGGAGGTTTTTTACTAATGATAGCACACGGTAAAAACATTAAGATTTTCACTGCTAATTCCAATCCTGCTTTTGCACAAGGGATTGCAGAGTATTTAGGCACTACAATCGGTAAATCCGAGGTGGGCAAATTCTCTGACGGCGAGATTTTTGTTAATATAGGTGAAACAGTGCGCGGAAGCGACGTGTTTGTGGTACAGTCTACATGTTCACCTGTTAATGATAACATTATGGAATTGCTTATTATGATAGATGCGTTCAAACGTGCATCTGCAGGCCGTATCACAGCGGTTATTCCGTATTTCGGCTATGCCCGTCAGGACAGAAAGGCTAAAGCGAGAGATCCGATTTCAGCAAAACTGGTTGCAGACCTTATCGCAACTGCAGGTGCTGACAGAGTTCTTACCATGGATCTTCACGCACCTCAGATTCAGGGATTTTTCAATATTCCTGTTGACCACCTTGTAGGTATGCCTGTACTTAGCAGATACTATAAAGAAAAGTTTAAAGACTCTAAAGATGATACAGTTGTAGTTTCTCCTGACCTTGGCAGCGTAACACGTGCCAGAGGTTTTGCACAAAAAATAGATGTGCCGATTGCTATTGTTGATAAGCGTCGTCCTAAAGCAAATGTATCTGAAGTTATGAACATTATCGGCGATATCAAAGATAAAAACGTAATCCTGGTAGACGATATGATAGACACAGCAGGTACTATTGTAAACAGTGCTCAGGCACTCCGTGAACGTGGTGCTAAACAAGTTTTTGCTTGCTGCACACACGCAGTATTATCCGGTCCTGCAATTGAAAGAATTGAAAATTCTGTTATTGACGAACTCGTTGTACTTGATACTGTTCCACTCCCCGAAGAAAAGAGAATTTCCAAGATTAAAACACTTAGTGTTGCTAATATTTTTGGTGAGGCTATTGAAAGAATTTACGAAGATTTGTCGGTAAGTACATTGTTTGTATAATAATTACATAGAATTATAAAATAGAGTACATTTGCTAATGTACTCTATTTTAATAAACAGGTGAAAAGATATGTATATAATAGCAGGCCTCGGCAATCCTGAGGCAAAATATGACCATACACGTCATAATATCGGTTTTCATGCAATCGACGTGTTGTGCGATAAGTATAATATAAAACTTAATAAACTAAAGTTCAAAGCGTCTTATGGCGACGGAATTATCGGTGGCGAAAAGGTTATACTGGCAAAGCCGCAGACTTATATGAACCTAAGCGGCGAGGCAATCCGTGATATGGCTGCTTTTTATAAGGTAGAGCCGTCGGATATAATTATAATATTTGACGACGTAAGTTTAGAGTGCGGCCGTATGCGTATACGTCCTGATGGCAGCGCCGGCGGACATAACGGAATAAAATCTATAATATATCAGTTGAATTCCGATAAATTCCCACGCATAAAACTCGGTATAGGCGCACCACCGCATAAAGATTTTGACTTAGCAGACTACGTTCTCGGCAGATTTACCGCCGACGAAATTAAAATATTAGAACCCGTGCTTTTGGACACTGCCGACGCAGTTGAATGTATTATTAAAAACGGCATTTCAAAAGCGATGAACAAATATAACGGAAAGCGGGAATAAAAATGAAAGCCTTTTCAAAGATGCTTGAGGGTATGCCGGAGTTTTCCGCACTGTGCAGCGAAGCGGCAGCAGGGCGCACTCCGATATCCGTTACAGGCACCACCGGCAGCGAAAAAAGCCACTTTATCTATGCCGCAGCCAAAGCGCTGGGCAAAAAATGTGTGGTTATAGCGGCTGACGAAATAGAGGCTCATAAAATTTACGGGGACCTCTCATATTTTTATAAAGATAACGTATTACTTTTTAAACCAAAGGAATACGTTTTTTATGATGTGGATTCCTCTTCCCGCCGTGGCGAAACCGACCGCATACGCACACTGGCAAATCTTGATAAAGCAGATGTTGTGGTTGCAAGTATTCAGGCGGTTATGCAGTACACTTTGCCAAAAAAACTGTTTGACGAATATACGTTTTCCATATCAGTTGGCGACACTTTAGACCGTGACGAATTTACAGAAAAGTTAAACTTTGCAGGATATAAACGTGTTCCGTCGGTTGAGGGTGTAGGGCAGTATGCTGTGCGTGGCTCTATTGTAGATGTTTTCACTCCAACCGAAACTATGCCCGTTCGTATAGAACTTTTCGGTGACGAGGTTGACTCTGTAAGACTTTTTGATGTATTAACGCAGGTATCTTCCGAAAGGAAAGACGATGTTTTTATATGCCCTGTGCGTGAACTTTTGTATACTGCAGAACAAATTGAAAAAGTTACAGAGCAGATTAAAAAGCAGAATAACGAAAACTTGAATACGGATATAGAAAAATTTTTAAATCAGCATTATTTTGCATCGCAGGATAAGTATATGACATTTTTCTATAAGGACTTTCCGTCACTTATGGATTATATAAATAACGACAGAATTGTTTTTATAGACGAGGCAAACGAGGCGGCTGAACGTGCAAAAGCGTGTGAGGAAGAAACCGAACAAACGGTAGTGGATTTGCTCGATAAAGGCATATTCCCTAAATTCAAGGGCAAATTTATGCTACCGTATGCCGACATTATAAAATCCGCTGAGCAAAACCCTATAATCTCGCTCAGCACACTTTCGTATGCAACGCCTGAGTTTAAACCCAAATCGCTTGTTTCAATAACTGCTAAAACATTGCAGTCGTACGGCGGTCAACTTGAATTTTTGTATGATGATATAGAATTCTGGCGCAAAAACGGCTACAAAATGATAATGGTTACGTCTACCCGTGCAAAGGCGGACGCTTTTTCAAGAGAGTTTACCGACAGAGGTTATCCGCACTATATAAGCGAAGTGGCAGACGACCTTCCCGAAGTAGGTGAGATATTAATTACCGTCGGCAGCCTTGCAAAAGGCTTTGAATACCCAACCGTTAAAACGGTTGTTGTAAGCGATGGCGAAATTGTGCGCACAACAAAGAAAAAGCGCACACGCAGCGCAGACTCTAAAAAAGCGATAAAAAGTTTTGACGAACTTAATGCGGGCGACTACGTTGTGCACCAGACTCACGGAATAGGTCAGTATGTAGGTGTTGAACAACTTACCGTTGATAAGGTAATAAAAGATTATATAAAAATAAAGTACAAAAACAGCGATATTCTCTATGTTCCCACAGGCCAACTTGACCTTTTGCATAAGTATATAGGTGCAGAGGCTAAAAACGTACGTCTTAATTCGTTGGGCGGTACCGATTGGCAGCGCACTACCGGTAAAGTGCGCCAGAGTGTAGAGGAACTGGCAGAGGATTTAATACGCCTTTATGCAGAACGCAGCAGTATCGAGGGGCATAAATACCCGCCCGATACCCCATGGCAGCATGAGTTTGAAGATGGGTTCCCGTATGAGGAAACCGCCGACCAGACCAAGTCAATTGCCGAGGTTAAGGCTGATATGGAGCAGGGCAAGAGTATGGATAGACTTCTCTGCGGTGACGTAGGCTACGGCAAAACAGAGGTTGCCATGCGTGCGGCATTCAAGTGCGTTATGGACTCTATGCAGGTTGCATACCTTGTGCCTACTACAATCCTTGCCCAGCAGCATTACAATAATTTCTGTATGCGTATGAAAGACTTCCCTATTAAAATAGAGATGATGTCACGCTTTAAAACCAAGAAAGAACTTGCCGATATTGCCCGCAGAATTTCCGAAGGTGACGTGGATATTGTTATAGGCACACACAGAATTCTGCAGAAAGATGTCAGATTCAAAAATTTGGGACTGCTTATTATTGACGAAGAGCAACGCTTTGGTGTTGGCGATAAAGAGCGCCTTAAAGAAATGAAAACAAATGTAGACGTGCTTACGTTAAGCGCTACACCGATTCCCAGAACTCTGCATATGGCTATGGTTGGTATACGTGATTTAAGCGTTCTTACAGAACCACC